>DAHVKR010000033.1:6443-8681 GCA_027320785.1 Bdellovibrionales bacterium | reverse complement strand
CCACAACAACTTTGCGGCCTAATAGTTTAGAAGGATCATAGGCGGCTTTGATTCCAGCAAAAATTTGCCGAGTCCCCATGTCGCCCAAAGAAACTTTTAAACGTAAAAGTTTATCAGCTTCAGGAACAGCTTCTGCTTCGACGATTTCAGCTACTCGGAGGTCAACTTGATTAAAGGTCTCGATATCAATAAAACCATCAGAGCTCGCAACAGCAGATGAAGCGGCAGGGGCCTTTGTCTTAATGGATTGCTTTTCTTTTTGAATTTGTTCGGCTTCTTTTTTTGTATCTTCCATAATGGCCTTCACTTTCTCGGGCTCAATGCGTATGATCAGAGCTTCAAAGGCTCCGATTTTATGATTCTCAAGAACATTCTGAGCATCAGCCCAGAGGTAAGGCTTTTCATTAAAAAGCTTTTCAACTTTGGCTGTAAAATCAGGAAGAACGGGCTTTAAGTAGATGGCTAAAATTCTAAAAATATTGAGGGTTGATGTTAGAACTTGAGATGTTCCGGCGAGATCCTGATCTACTGTTTTCCAAGGAGCTTTCTCATCAAAATATCGATTGGCTTCTTCGCTGAGGCTTCGAATTTCTGTTAAAGCTTTCGAGAATTCACGTGTTTCGAAAAGTTTGGCGATCTCAGAGGATTTTTTCTGAGCTTTTTGGACAAGAGTGAGTCCCTGAGGGTCGCAGTTTGTCATCTGTCCTTGGTTTTTCTTGCCAAGCATTTGGGCGCCTCGTGAGGCGAGGTTGGTGATTTTTCCAACCAGCTCGGCATTTACGCGAGAAACAAAGTCATCCATGTTTAAATCAAAATCATCCAAAGATGAGTTTAGCTTTGTGGCATAGTAATAGCGCAAATAGGAAGGAGGAAGATGTTTTAAATAAGTATCAGCTCCAACGAAATTCCCTTTTGATTTACTCATTTTTTCGCCATTGATCATCAAGCGACCATGAACGTAAACAGCTTCAGGAGTTTGGAAATCCGCTGTTTTCAAAAGAGCGGGCCAAAAAAGAGTGTGGAAGTAGGTAATGTCTTTTCCGATAAAGTGGAAAATCTCTGTGTTTGGATTTTTCCAAAAGTCTTCAAAGGATAAGCCTTTTGATTCAAAATATTCTTTGGATGAAGAAATATACCCCATTGGAGCATCCACCCAAACGTAGAAGTACTTTTCTGTTTCTCCTGGAATAGGAAACCCAAAGTAGGGGCCATCGCGGGTGATATCCCAAGGGCGCAGGTCACCATCAAACCATTCTAGAACTTTTCGACGAACTTCATCGGAGGTATGTTTTTCGAGCCAAGCTTTCAAAAATTCGCGATGAGGCTCCAGTTCAAAGAAAACATGCTCTGATTTTTTCTTAATGGGCTTAGAGCCGCAAAGAATACAGGCCGCATCAATAAGATCGGAAGGTGAGTAGGTAGCTCCACAATTATCACAGGAATCTCCATTTTGATCAGGAGCTTTACAACGTGGGCAGGTTCCTTTTACGAAACGATCGGGTAAAAACATTTTATCATGATCGCAATAAAGCTGTTCAATGGATTTTCGAGACAAAGCTTTTTTTTCGACCATTTTGGAATAAAAGAAATTGCACATTTCCTGATTTGTTGCGGAGTTGGTGCTTGAAAAATGAGTAAAGTCGATTTGAAAGCCTCGGTAGCTTTCGGTGTGTTTTTTCCAGACTTCGGCGATTAGTTTTTCAGGAGTGGTTTTTTTTTCCCGTGCATTGATCATGATGGGAGTGCCATGGGTATCATCGGCACAGAAAAAATAAAGCTCATGACCCTGCATCTTCAGAAAGCGAGCCCAAATGTCGGCTTGAATAGCTTCCACGAGGTGTCCTAAGTGAATAGGACCATTGGCGTAGGGAAGTGCAATGGTCATCAGGATCCTGCGTTTTGAGGAAGAGTCGGGGCTTGAGCTTTCTTTATTTTCTTCTGTCTTCTTTGTGCTTACCATAGATGACAGATCATACTTTCTGAGGGGGGAAGATGTCACGGCCTGTCTTGGCAGCAGAGGATGTGTTCAAAAGAATTTTAGCTCAAGATCTGGGAAATTCTTCTTCTTATAAAGCCGCCTATATAAGCTGGTGGGGAGGGATTGTTACAGATCCTCGCCTCATGCTGATTCCTTTGGATGATCATATGGTGCATCGAGGCGATGGGGTTTTTGAGGCGGTAAAAGCTGTTCAGGGAAAACCTTATCTTTTAGAGGAGCATCTTGAGCGATTGAAACGT
>DAHVKR010000033.1:0-6433 GCA_027320785.1 Bdellovibrionales bacterium | reverse complement strand
CTTTACCTGAATCGACTCAGGAAATAAAAAAGCTTGTTTTACAGACTTTGCAGGTTTCGAAACTGGAATCTGCTATTTTACGTCTTTTCGTATCTCGTGGAACGGGATCCTTTAGTCCCAATCCCTATGATAGTAAAGGCGCGGGTTTAGCGATTATCGCAACAGAATTGAGACCGCTAGCTTCAGAAAAATATTCAAAAGGAGTGAGGATCGGCCGATCTCAAGTGGCGCCAAAGTCTTCTTTTTGGGCTCAAATTAAGTCTTGTAATTACCTTCCCAATGTCCTGATGAAAAAAGAATCCGTGGATCGGGGACTCGACTTTACGGTGGGCTTTAATGAAAAAGGGTATGTAACGGAAAGCAGTACGGAAAACATTATTTGGATTGATGAAAAAGGGCGACTTTGTCAGCCTCATTTAGAGCAAATTTTAAAGGGCTGCACGATGACGCGAGTTATGGAGCTCGCCCAGCAGAATTCTGTCTGTGAAGTGGCTTGTATAGATTTAACAGAAGAAAATTTGTTACGGGCACAAGAAGTCATGATGGTGGGTACCACTTTAGATGTTTTACCTGTAACTCAGTATGAAAATCACAGAATTGCAGAGGGGAAAGTAGGTCCCTTCGCTCAAAAGCTTCTTAAACTTTTATTGGAAGACCAAAAAAAGTAAGACTACATTTCCAATTGAATTTTTTGAAGAAGATCTCGGTCTTCTAGAACTTTTGATCCACCCACAGCAATGGCAGTTAAAGGATTTGGAGCCACGCGAACAGGGATTCGAACTTCATTTTGAATGCGAATATCAAAATCTCGTATCAAGGCTCCGCCACCGGCAAGTACAAGGCCATTTTCAATTAAATCACTGACGAGTTCGGGGGGAGTTTTTTCGAGAGCTCGATGAATACCATTGATAATAACTTCGAGGGAGTCATTAATGGCTGTGCCCACATCTTCAGAGCTAATTTCCAAAGTTTTTGTTAACCCCGTGGCGGCGTCTCGTCCTTGTACCATGGTGACTCGAATATTTTTTCGAGGAACGGCAGTACCAAAATGAACTTTAAGCTCTTCTGCCGTGGATTCTGAAAGAACGATTTTCTTTTCCTTTTTAAAGTAGTCAATAATTCCTTCGTCCATTTTATGGCCACCGATTTTAACGGCTTCGCAGTAGACGATATCAGTAAGAGCGATGACGGCGATTTCTGTCGTTCCACCCCCAATGTCGACAATCATGCTTCCTCGAGCTGATTTCACGGGGAGATCGGCGCCGATGGCGGCGGCCATAGGCTCATCAATCAAAAAAACTTCACGGGCACCGGCTGATTGACAGGCCTCTACGACAGCTTTCTTTTCGACTTCTGTGACTCCATAAGGAAGAGAGACGATCACCCGAGGGCGGGAAAACGCTTTGAGAACAAGGGGTTTACTGAGAAAATGTTTAAGCATTTCTTGAGCAAAGTCGAAATCGGCAATAACCCCATCACGCACGGGTTTTAAAATAAAAGTATTTCCTGGTGTTTTTGCTAAAATTTCTTTGACCTCAGAGCCGATGGCGAGAATGCGTCTTCGCCCGGGAGATATTTCGGAATAAGCTACAAGAGACGGCTCATTGAGGATAATGCCATGTCCTCGGCCAGCAATCAGAGTATTGGCTGTGCCGAGATCTACATAGATATCAGCGGCTGTTCCTGTTTCATTCCGAAACCAATTGAAGATCATCATTTTAAGTTAAATCCTTTTTGGCTATCAAAGGGGAGACTAGCAAAAACAGAAACGCTGCTGGTACTGTCTTTAAGGGAAAAGGCGACCTCGCCTGTTAGAGTCACATTTTCGAAGTCGGGATTTTTCCAGTCAGAACCAATAAAAAACTGTTCTCCCGTTTTAGATTTACTATCCGTGCTGTAATTGCTGATTCCGTAGGCGGCATAGGGTACGAGAAGGCCGTTGTCTGTTTGGAATCGTTTGCTTACAAGAGGAGCTAGCTGAAGGGTGTTAATATTACTCGCATTATTGCGAGCATACCAAAGGCTCAACTTAACACCTATAGCAGGCTGTCGGGCGACATCAGGGAATGGGACAAACTTAGCACTTCCCGAAACATAAAAGTCCACATCTCCCGCTCCGACCATAAAGCGAGAGGAAAGAGAATCTGTCCAGGCGGCATCAAGGAAAGCTCCGATATTAAAGCCCCCATTATGGTTGGTCTGAAGTTGTGGGGCGGCTCCGACTTGATAAGTTCCCTCTGGAATGAGTTCCCCCGATTCTCCAAGAGAAAGATAGCTCGCTTGAGCTAGGTTCAAGAAACTAAAGAAGAAAATAATGGGAAGTAAGATTTTTTTCTGAGTCATGTTCTTTATGGTAGCAGTTTTAAGACCTTTGACAAGCTTGTAGTTTCGAATTCATCATACAAGAAGTTATGGGAATTCTGAGATTAACTATACTGATTTTTTTTCTTTCCATTGTTTTTATGGTCCCGGTGGATCGAGTTTGGGCTCAACCCCAATTATCGCATTCAACCCATAAAACTCCCAAAGTTGCGCCTCCCATTCGTGTGTTAAGCGTCAAAGGGAAGGTTGTGGATTTAAGTCTCAGTGCGAAGGTAAAACCCTGGACAATGCGCTCTAAAGTGGCGGATCGCCTTGAATTGCGTTTGGAAAAAGGTGCTGAGACTCAAATTCAATTAAACCCTCAGATGATTTTAACAGCTTATGGAGATACGGATTTTGAAATCCCTATTATTGGGTGGGAAAGCCGACAATTTAAGCAAATTAAGTTGAAAGAGGGAATTCTAAGGTTGCAAATTCGGAAACCAACCTTTGATTTCGTGTTTTCCACACCTTTTTTTGAAGTTCACCAACCTGAAGGTCTTTGGGTCTATCATGTGGATAAAGAAAGAGCCTTGGCGGACATTCTAGATCTTCAAGGAAAGCTTGAAGTGAACATTTTAAACTCAGATGACAAGGTCGCTTTGAAAAGTGGGGAAAGGATTTCTTTTCGAGGAGTACTGGAAGAGGGTGAGATTGCCTATGATCTACTTTTGGAAGGGCGAAAAATTCCGAAGGGTCGATGGATGGAGGTTCAAAAAATAACCTCTCAAGATCATCAAAACTACTCATTAGAATTTGAGCGGAAACGTCGAGACAGGGAACTTAAAGCCCAGGCTCATCATGAACAACATAATAAGATTAATGCGATTTGTACAAAACCTGTAGGAGATCTCGGGGATTGTATCTGGAGGAAGAAAAAGGAAGGTTGTATTCGGATGCGTTGTACAGCAGATGGTATTTGGAAAGATTCTCAAGTCGTGCAAGAGGGTGCCTGTGATAAAATGGCAGGCTGGACGTCAGCAGCCAAAAAATGTGATTATTAGCGAATCTCTATGATTTCCTTTTAAAGCGTTTATTGAAGCCCCAATACAATCTCACTACCTTTGTCTCGCCTTGTTTGTTTTTCAATTTTTGTCTTTGTAGAATAACATCTGCCAGGGGGTCAGTGTGAAAGTAGTATTATTAGCATGTCTACTTTTGGTCGCTTGTAAGCACTCTTCTCAGCCAGAATGGCAAGATGCAATTCAAAAATTTAATGAGGCAGAAAAGCTTCAAAATGAAAATTTCAAAAACCTTAGATTCGAACTTTCTAATCAAAAAGTTGATACATTTGCTACTGTTAAGTTTGTATTGCGCGATCAATTTGGAAGAGAGTGGTTATTTAAGTATGGCAGATTTCAAGTGGACGGAGCGATCGCACAATGGCGTCTTTATCATTTTTTGGGTTTGCCGACACCTGAAATACATAAAATCACCCTTAATATAAATGGGAAACCTGTCCCAGGAACCGCTCAGATTTTCCAAAAAAATATTGGTACTTTTTATGACTTTACTTTTACTGAGCTTCCGAAGAATGCTTTGTTCGATGTTGGGCGAAATTTTATTATGGGCTGGGCTTCTTTAAATTATCATGTTCATCCTAAACAATTTATAGTAATTGGTTCTGAATCAAATAAGCCTGTTGGAATCGAAAGAATTGATAATTCAGTTGAGTGGTATTTATTAGGCCAAGATGAATTAAGATATGATTACAGCACTCCATGGTATGCACCAGGCGGGGTTGGATATAGATTCTACTGGAGAAGTTACTTCAGAAAAGATTACGACTTAAATTTAACGGCTCTTCATCAATTTGCCAGAGCTATTGAATCAATTCCAGATGATTTTTTTCTGAGCTTTTTTAAGCCAGCAAAGGCTGGGGATTTCACAAACTTTTCGAATGTGACATTTGATTTGATACAAGAAAATGCACCTGATTTAGCGAAGGCTGCGGATAGTCAAAATTTTCTAAGTCGATTAGTGGAGCGTAAAAATCACTTAGGAGAAGATTTTGAGAAGTTTTTTAAGAAGATGGCTTCCATTCGAGGTGATCAGTTTAATGCGGATCACTCAGATCTCTCTGAGTTTATAAAATTACGAGCGCAAAGTTTTGATAGAGAAATTTTCGAATTAAAAAATGAATCTCTTAGGCTTCAGAGTCAGAATATCGAAAAACAAAAAAACTTTGATATGATAACATGTATCCCAGCTCATGAGATTCTCTTTGATACATATGTGTTTTCTGACTTTGATACCCGAGAGCAAAGAAAAAACAAGCTACAAATCGCATTAGATCAATTAAAGAAGTTATATCAAGAATCTGAAAACGAAAATGAAAAAAAGGCCATTCGTGCCGACATAGAACAGATAGAGTTTTCTTTAGATAAGAAAATATATAATATCAGTCAGTACAGGTATCGCTTGTTTGGCTATAATGCTGATAAACTTATGAAGTTGCTTTTTACTAGGCCTAAAAAGTGAGTGGTTTTTATCTAACTTTCATACTTTGTCTGTTATCAGCATCAAGTCGTGTTTTGCTAAAAAAAGGATTTGCCAATGCAACTCCAACTACGGGCACGGCTGTTTCGATTTTAATAGGATTTATATTTCTTGCCATGATCGCAATTCCAAAAATTATTATAAACTTTCATACATTGAATTATCAGGGACTTCTTATGTTCTTGGGTATAGGTACTATAGCGCCCCCGTTGGTTCGTTTTTTATCTTATACGGGCATTGACCGGATTGGAGCGAGTCGAGCCGATCCTTTGCGTTCAACTCAGCCTATTTTTGCTATCATAATTGGAAGTTTATTGATGAGTGAGCTTCCTACCTGGAAAGTTTGGCTCGCCACTTTCTTTATCATTGTTGGTACATATGTCTTAACTCGTCCTCGTAAGGGTCATATATCTAAAACTGAGAACAAGAAAGACTACTTATACCCTTTAGGCGCTGCCTTAGTTGCGGGTTTTATTATGGTAGCACGTAAGTATTCAATGCAATTTGTTTTAGATCCCGCCATTGCGGCCTTTACTTCTGCATCATCAGCTCTTGTTGTTTTCGGGGTGTACCTACTATTGACTGGTAAAAAACAAAAAATTGAACTTAATAAAAGTAGTATGAAGTATTTAGTAATCGCGGGTACTCTGACTGCTTTAACAGATGTTTTAGACTTATTTATACTTAAAATATCTGAAGTTAAGATTGTAGCCCCATTATTGGGCACTATACCATTATTTGTTATTTTATTGAGCTCAATTTTTTTAAAAAAAGAAGAAGTAGTCAGTGCCAAAACATGGATTGGAGCCACTCTTATCATGGTGGGCGTGCAATTTGTTTTTTACGAGGTTAAACTATGAAATTTACAGATTGGATTATACCTTTAAATGAAATTAAGAAGCTGAGTCTAGAGGGCAAGATATCAGAGGGTAGCGAGCTTAGACCCTGTGGATGCGGAATTAAGTTGGATTTGGAAGAAATTATTTATCCGACTATTCAAAGTTTTCAAAATAAAGAGATATTTGGAGAGAGGGTTGACTCTTATTCAAAAAAAGGCAGTTTGAAATACCATAGTCGAATTGTTCTCGATTTGTCTCATCATGAAAGTATCGAGAATGTGGTACAAAAAATACCGAACAAATCCGTTGTTGTGATGTTGCTTTCTTTAGAGCCACGCTTTTATAAGAGTGCAGCTGTTGCGCGGGATGCGTTTGAAAGCTCTCTTAGATTAATGAGTTCGATTATTGAACTTGCTAAGTCTCAAAATAAAGCTGTGGAGTTTGGTAAAGCTCATACAATTGAAGCAGGAGCTGATATTATGATGATTGATATATTTGAAATCATTGATCAGAACGCTTCTTATTTTTCGCATGTTAATAATGATACGATTGTGACGGCTGACAGTTTATTAAGAACAGATTCTAAAATATCTGTTTTCACGGCAATTAATAATGCCTTAAATGATCTTTTTGTTGGTGGAGTTGTTGACGGTATCGAGGTTATTCCAACATTTGATGGAACTGACGATGAGTGTAGGGAAATTGTAACTAAGCTCGAAGAGTATAAAAAATAC
>DAHVKR010000339.1 GCA_027320785.1 Bdellovibrionales bacterium | reverse complement strand
TCCACAACAGCATCCGGGTTTTCTCGGACTCTCATAACGGCAGGTTGAATATCCAGAGGCGCAGAGTTCCCAAGCCCTGGAAACTCCAAGACCAAATCCGGCTCCAAGGAGGTCACTCGATCGGCAATACTAAGATTCATCCCATTCATCACACTTAAAACCAAAACAAAGGCAAAAAGACTGAGAGCGATTTGAACAATGGAGATCCACGCCAGACGCTTAATCAAAGAGCCGGATCGTTTCGAAAGTATAAAGCGATTAAACAGGGTGAGCGAAATCACCCCTTCAAGCTAGCAGGGCTTGAATCGATTGCCAACTGTCCTGTCTGAAAATACCAGGAAAGCTTCTACTGAGGTGTCTTGTAGCTAGCAGGCATTCTTTCTTTTTCCTCTTTGCGAACCTCTTGAGCATTGGAACGAAGAAAAAAGGACTTCTCCATAGCCTTCATCAGCACAACGGCCTCATCCAAAGCCTCTACAGCGCGGCGAGCCGTGCGTGGCATATCCGGGCCAATTTCTTTAAAGGCTGCATTCATTTGAGGAATGGTCTTATTCAACTCGGCCGTCAGAACAGCGACATTGGCGAGAACTTCGTGCATATGATTTTCATCCGTAGCCTGCTGCGAGAGCTTGGTAACTTCCACAGACATACGATTCATATTATGAATCAAAGGAATCAACTGATCGAAAATTTTGACCATATTTTGGGTTCGATCTTTACTCAAGAAAGCTTCCATAACAGCCCTTAAGTTATCCATGGTATCGGCCATTTGAGACATGTAAATTCCCAGTTTTTTACCACTCAATAGACTCATGATATCTGTCGACTCTTTTGAAGATAGCGTAGACTTTTCAGCCAAAACTGGAGATTCCGGTGTTCCCACCGACACATCTAACATTCGATCTCCGATTAAAAAAGGACGAATCAGTTGAGCTTCGGAGTCTTCTTTCACTTTGTCTCGAAATTTTCCTAACACATAAAATTTAACTTTAATTTTATTATCAGCTTCCAACTGAACTTCGCTTACACTACCCGCACTGATACCCGCCATTTGTACAAGAGTTCCCTCATGCAGGCCGTCCGCATTTTCGAAGTAGGTTTGATAATATATTTTATCTTCAAACCAACCTTGCTTGATGGCTACGCTGGCTGCTGCCAAAACAACACCCAATAAAGCAAAGAGAACAAAAAAGCCAGCAACGCGCTCAAAACGTGTGAACTTGATTTTCATCATAGGTTGGCCACACTTTTCTTGCCGTCCAAGACAGATCGATACAGCTGTCCCTCATCTAAATGAAGAATGACAGGGCTTAGTTGTTGCATAAATTTATCATCATAACTAACAACCATCATATGATTCAGATAGCCCTCTTGACGTAGTTCCTTTAATAAGCTCAAGAAATTCTCTGAAGTTTCGGCACCTAATCCCACAGAAGGATCATCCATCAAAAGAAGGTCGGGATAATGCACAAGAGCTCGTAAAAGACAGGTGAGTTTTCGAAGTCGACCCGGCACATGGGCCGGTCTCTCGTCTGCAAATTTAACAAAATCAAAGCGCGTAATCAGATCCTGTACTCGCTTCTGAGCTTCTATTTCTGGAACCAATTTATGATACTGCAAAGGTAGGAGTAAATTATCGCGAAGACTTCGATTGCTAATCAATCCGCCATAATCAAAGGAGTATCCAATCTTCAAACGATAGGGCAAAAATTCCTCGAAGCTCATCTCTCGAACATTGGCATCATTAATCAGGTAGTCGCCGATTTGAGGAATTTGTAAACCCGCCATCACTTGAAGAAGCGTGGATTTCCCCTCACCCTCGTCGGATTGAATCCAACAAACCTCATAGGTAGGAAAATCAAAATCGATATTTCTTAAAATGGGAGAGCCTCCCTCGAATGAAAAACAAAGATTTTCAAACTTCAGCTTTTCAATTTTCATATAACACCCATCTCTTTGAGTCGGCCCATGTAAAAGAAGGCCGTGACGATCATATTAAAACTTGTGACATAAATAATGGATTTCACCACAGCTTGAGTGGTGACCTGGGGAACCTCATGAGGACTTTTCTTTACGCTCAATCCTTGGTAACAACAAATTACAAAAATGATCATGCCGCTAAAACTATTTTTTAAGAGAAAAATAAAAACATCTTCTTTTGCGAAGGCTTTCAAAAGACTGTCGATATAAAATCCAAAGGGCATTTTATGAATCATCTGGGTCAGAAAAAATCCCCCGATCAATGCCACAAAAATAAAATAAAAAGAATGTAAAATAGTGACATATTGTTGATACTATT
>DAHVKR010000338.1 GCA_027320785.1 Bdellovibrionales bacterium | reverse complement strand
CCTGGGCCGGAGCTTGTGGGGGTGACTCTCGTTTTATTTCATCCAATAATCGCGAAGGATCGAGCCCCGTATTCCGAAACTCCTCTTTCAACCCATCTGTTGTTTTTTTAAGTTCATTAACAAAACGACCTATTTTGCGAGCCACATCTGGTAGCTGCTCTGGTCCTAAAAGAATCAAAGCCAAAACGGCAAGAACCAAAATTTCTGAAAATCCGAGGCCGAACATACGCTCAAATTAGCATGCAGTCTAGCATTGGGATACTTTTTTCTGATGACTCCTCGCTATAGGGACGATCCCCAATTTGTGGAGCTTTTCTTTTGCCAATTCTGACCCTGTCTTAAGGTACCGATCGTAAATTCTCAAGACATTGGTGGTAGATTGCATCTGGGATTTTTCACTGATGTAGTTTAGCGCCTCCACAAAGACGAGAAACTTATTTGCATAAAGGGTGTAAACCCGACTAAGCGTATCCTCTTTTGTCGACTGTGCGAGCATGTGATAGGCCGTACCTGCCATATCGGCGCAATAGTCGAGGTCAATAATTTTACGCTGAAACGAATCCCCAAAGAAGCCACACACATAAAGTGTTCGATCTCCCATTTTCTTTAGCATATCGACCTTCGTCGCGTGCTCAGCTTGGGCTGCTGTTAATAGCATCTCCGCCAGTGTTGTTGGCTTTTTTTGGCCAAGCTCATCTACCGACTCTGACTCGTGAAGATTTTCAGCCGAGACATAGTGCTCAAGGATTCCAACAAGATAGTCTTCCGCCATAGGAAACGCCTGAATGCGCCGATTAGCAAAAGCATCCCGTACAGCTTCTTTAAAAAAGTCCCGAGGACTAACGAATAAATGTGCGCCCATACCCTACTTTACAGTATTTCGGATAAGTCGGGCCGACACTAGAGTCCCCTGACTCAAGTCGAGACAGTTGGATAAAATTAATTTATACTTCGACTAAAATGAGCTTAAGCTTCGGGGCCCACGATGCTCATAATCTCTGCCCCTGAAAATAGTTTTTCTGCTAATTCTCTTACTTGCTCTCGAGTTATTTTTTTATATTTTTCGATCGCCTCAAAAGTTAGCTCTGCGGGCAAGCCGTATACCACATCCATCAATATAGACTGACAGACGGATGATTTTCTTTGCAAGCTGATCGCCTGCTGACCAATCAAATAGTTTTGAGCTCGCACAAGTTCTTCTTCAGAAATGAGTTCGCGAGACATCTTCCGAAGCTCCACTCGCATCATTTCAATAGCCTTATCCCTCTTGTCTGGCGAACAGCCAATATAAGTTCCAAAGTAGCCGGCCTCAAGCCCTTCCATACGAACAGGCGAAACCGTATACGCCAATGAGTTTTTATCTCTCAGCTCGAGGAATAGGCGTCCCCCTTGTCCCGCGAGTACCGATTGAATGATATCTAGTGTGAACCGCTCTTCATCTTGTATTTTCAATCCACGATAGCCCAGCATGATATGTGTTTGCTCTTTGTCCAGCTTGAAGTGTTTTTCTTGATTGTGCTTAAGCGGCGGCAAAAGAATATGGGTAGTAAACGCCTTACCTATTGGCCATGATTTTTCGAGAGCCTGTATTTCTTTTTCTAAAAGCTCCTTATCATAGTCTCCAACTGCAACAAGAACTAGATTTTTAAGCTGAAAAAGCTCTTTCTGATAAGAGAGCATTTTTTCACGCGTTGTTTTTTCAAGAGTTTCTTCCGTTCCCAAAATATCTCGGCTGTAGGGGTGTCCATCAAACATCATTTGATGAAACTGCTGAAAGCAAACTTGAGCTGGATTGTCGTGCTTGTGCTTAATTTGGTGAAGCTGAACCTGTTTTTCTCTCTCTAATATCTGACTGTCCCATGATGGCGACTTCAAAAGATCAAAAAAGACTCCGTAAAGTTCCTTTTGCGACGGAGAAAGGCCCTCAAGCGTGAGGCCAATCGTGTTTCGCCCCCCAAATGCCGAAAGCCCGGCAGAGTTTGACTCTATAATCTGATTAATTTCATCTTCATTGTAATTTTCTGATCCTGCTGTCCAAAGGCGGGACATCAGCTCAAGAGTTCCTGCATCCTCAGGTTTCTCTGCTCGAAGTCCACCAAGGGCTGCACATCGCAGGGAAAATGTAGGCGTTTCCGTTTGTCTCCTTGTTACAAGAGTTAGACCCGATGGACGAACTTTAACTGTTGTGGTGGCCGTTTCGCTCTCGCTCATTTTAATTCGCACCGGCTTTGCTGAGAATTTAAACTTACGAAGCTGAGTTCTTTTGATTTCATTATATTTTTTGCTGTAATCCTTAATCAGT
>DAHVKR010000337.1 GCA_027320785.1 Bdellovibrionales bacterium | reverse complement strand
GTCTCCCTCATATAGACGCATTGCGTGTTTTGAGCGATAGGGAGAGTCCTCCCCTTCGTATCCCTTATAAACCTGAGGACGTGGATCAAGGCTAAGAGTTCGCCTAATGAGCTTTTCGATTTCGGGTCTTTTTCTTTTCCATGCCTCTAACTTTTCAAGACATAGAAATTCAATCTGAATGGGTGACGTCTTCGCCTTTGCATCTGTCCACCCCCCCTTCGCCTCGGGGCGAATTTCAGCGTAAGGAATGTAGGGCTTCAAATCGATAATGGGAGTTCCCTGGATCATATCCACCCCACTTACCCAAATTCCATGGGGCTCAACACTTTCAATTTTAACAAGAGAAAGGCCAATCGGATTCGGTCGATGAGGACTCCGGGTCGCAAAAACACCCATTTTATCTCCCTCCATACGAGGAGGAAAAACCTTGGCGTGGAAACGAGTTTTTTCGTTATTCTTGTGAAACCAAAAAAGAACCCATAAATGAGAAAAACCCTCGAGCCCTTGTAGCGAGTCTTCAGGCTGCCACTCGGGGTTTAGCTTTAGGAAGGCTTTAGATTCGGGCACCAGTCCTGGCTGACGAGGGGTCCCAAACTTATCTTGAAAGCAAGATTCAATGTGACCAATAAAATGAAGGGAGGGGCTTTGGGGTTTAATCTCCATGAGGTCTGTTTAATCAGGACCCCATGGAGTGGCAAATTAAAAAGGGCTGATCACCAAAAATTACCTGATTTTTGCATCAGAGGTTCTTTATTTAAAATGACAATTTCCTTACCATTGAGCTCAATCCATCCCTCATTCTTAAAGTCAGTTAAATGACGAGAAAGAGATTCGTTGATTGTACTCGCTAGCTGAGCAAACTCATTGCGAGTCAATTTCAGGTTAAGAGAAATACCATGGGGCGTTTCCACACCAAATTTTTCAGCCATCAATACAAGTTGATAGGCAATTCTCTCTTCCACACTGGCTAAGTAGTGAAGTTGATTGATACTTTCATAGTTTTCAATATCATGAACAGATTGCTCAAGAACCAACCTTAAAAGGGGGTTACTCTGCTTCAGAGCCACCATTACAAGCTCCCTTGGGTAAAGCCAAACCACTGAGGTTTTAATCGCTTTAGCCGAAGCTGGAGAAAGCGCTCCTTTTACCAGAGCCTTATAACCAAAATATTCACCTGAGCCGACTAGCTTTGTCACATACTCGGGAGACGTAGTGCGCCCTCGCGAGTGCTTACGATTCACGATCATTTTAATACATCCACTTTGCACGTAATAAAGCCCTCGGGGTTGCTCTCCCTCTTTAAAAAGAAGATCTCCTTCTTTAATATGAATAATTTCATAGGGCATATCTTGCTTCTGGGTCGGGTTTGGTACGGAAGGGGCGAAGGGGCTCGTCATTCCAGGTGAGCTCATTTGAGTTAAGTTATTGCTTAATCCACCGCTTAGAACTGTCATTTTTTCCATTCTACACCTCTCTGTGTTGAGTTTTGACAGGATTTGTTTTTCTTGAGTTCAGAATACTCCTGTAATTTGAAAAGACTCAGTGAAAAATCTGTCAGGGGACACAAGATTTCTTAACAACTATCTAAATCACTGATAAAGCTTGGTTTTTGAATGAATTTTGCACCTTAACAAAGGACTAAATGATGAAGATTTTGTTTCGAAAATTTCACAAATTCTCAGAGAAAAATCTGTTTTTTTTAACAATTTTTTCTCTCAGCGTGGCTCCACTTTTTATCAGCGAAACAACTTATGCATGGGGAGGGCGTGGGCATAGCACTATTTGCGAAGCCGCTTCCTTTCTTGTGAAAGAAAAAGGCCTCAAAAAATTCCTGCAAAATCGTCCCCACATCATGGGGCACCTTTGTAATATTCCAGATACACAATGGAAAAATACTCCTGAGATGAAAACTCTTGGCGACCCCACACACTATATCGATCCTGAAATTATTGGCTATACACCGAAGACGATTCCGACAGACTTCGCCAAGATCGAAAAAGAATTCACGGGTAAAAACAGCGATGTTGATAAGAGTGAAAAAATATTTTCGATTCCGCGACAACTCGGATCCGTCTACTGGCGTGTTGATCAATTTATGCGTCGTTTGAATGATCTGAAACCTGAATTTGCTAAAGCCAAGCCGCCACAAAACAATCAGGAAGCCCAGAATATGGAACTTCCTTACAACAAGGCGACCTATGATTTTATGATCAATGCCGGCGTGATGGGTCACTTTGTCGGGGATATCGCCATGCCTTATCATGATACTTCCGATCACGATGGCTGGGAGACAGGTCATGGTGGTATTCATT
>DAHVKR010000336.1 GCA_027320785.1 Bdellovibrionales bacterium | reverse complement strand
TGGCCATTCTCAAGAAATTCTAAGAGCTATTCTTTCTTACTATTTTCAATTTTCTGGAGATTTTCAGGGTGCTTCATTTGGGAGGCAAATCGAAGTCGACCTTGGTGACACATGTAGCAAGAGGCTTCAGGATATTTTTTCCCATCAAAATCGTGATTCCTCAGGATTTCGACGGTTTTCATATGATCGCGGGCAATTTTGAAGGTAAGCTTCGAATCATCCTTCCAGTTTTTGGACGAATGGCACTCTGTACAGGTCACTCCGAGCTCGCGGGATATTTGAAGCATGCGAATGCGTGTAATTTCTTCTTCTTTTTTAAATTTTTCAGCGGAGTCAGAAGTGGCCACTTGTAGCCACGGGGGCTGGCCCTTACCGCTGGAAAAGAGTAGGAAACTCATGCAAAGTATCAAAAAAGCGATTCGAGTCGTGGTGTGCTTGATAGGGTTCATACTCCATAAGTTTGGGCTATTTAACTGATTGCATCAACTAGACTTTGGGGTGGGTTTTGACTAGATTGTTCGTGTTTCAACAGATCGGAGTTTCAGCATGCCCGCGCCCCAAAAAATTAGACGTCTTGGTGATCCAGGTCTTGATCTCAATACCCTTGTCTCTTTGAGCAAACGCCGGGGTTTTGTATTTCAAAGCTCTGAAATTTATGGAGGATTGGGATCATGTTGGGATTATGGCCCTCTCGGCTCTTTGATGAAGCTCAACGTAAAGCGAGCTTGGTGGCAAGCCATGACTCGAAGATCCGATATTGTGGGTCTGGATGCTGCAATCCTCATGCATCCCATGGTGTGGAAGGCCTCAGGTCATGTGGATGGCTTTTCAGATCCTTTAGTGGATTGCAAAGAGTGTAAAACTCGCTTCCGCGCTGACAATACAGAAAGCTATTTGAAAGACAAAAAGTGTCCTAACTGTGGTTCGAAAAATCTATCCGAGCCGCGCAATTTTAATTTGATGTTTAAAACACATATGGGGCCTGTCGAGGACTCGGGGAGCGTGATTTATTTACGCCCTGAAACGGCTCAGGGGCATTTTGTGAACTTTATGAATTGTCAGCAAAGTTCTCGCTACAAAGTTCCCTTTGGAATTGCAGCCATTGGAAAATCATTTCGAAATGAAATCACGCCGGGTAATTTTATTTTTCGAACTCGTGAGTTCGAACAAATGGAAATGCAATATTTTGTTGAGCCTGGAACAGACGAGAAATTTTATCATCAGTGGAAAGAAACTCGCTGGAACTTTTATTTGAAGTACGGACTTACCGAAAGCAACCTTCGCTTCGCAGATCATCCGCCAGATAAATTGGCTCATTATGCGAAAGCGGCTACGGATGTGGAATACAAATTCCCTATGGGATTCTCTGAGCTCGAGGGGGTTCATAACCGATCTGATTTCGATCTGACTCAGCATATGAAATTTTCAGGTAAATCTTTGGAGTATTTCGACGAGCCCAATAAAAAGAAATATATTCCTTATGTGATTGAAACGGCGGTCGGTTGTGATCGTCTCTTCTTAGCTTTTATGTGTGATGCTTACCGAGAGGAAGTAACCGTCGATGAAAAAGGTGAGGACACGCGCATTGTGATGGGTCTTCATCCTGAATTAGCTCCCTACAAGGTGGCGGTATTGCCTCTTTCGAAAAAAGAAGAGCTGACAGGGCCCGCTGAAAAATTAAGAAATCAATTGGCAGAGGATTTCGATGTTGTTTACGACGAAACGGCCAGTATTGGAAAACGATATCGTCGACAGGACGAAGTTGGGACACCTTTTTGTGTGACGGTGGATTTCGACTCACTCAATGACCAGGCTGTGACCGTTCGCCATCGCGATAAAATGACACAGGAACGAGTGGCGATGTCGAATTTGAATGAATATATACAAAAGGCTTTAAAAAATTATAACTAAACGGGGAGTTCTAAAATGATAAACGGCGCCTATATGCATCTTTTGATTAATCATGTTTCTTTAATTGCTATTCCCGTTTCACTGGTTTTTCTTATTTTTCTCAAAACGAATGAGGCTAAAAGAGTTGCCTTGGTGATTTTGACCCTTTCATGTCTAGCCACTATTCCAATTTATTTGACGGGTGATCCTGCTGAGCACGTTTTGAAGCTTTGGCATGTGGCAGATCTGCACAATAAAGTAGAACCCCATGAAGACGCAGCGGAAGTGGCTTTAATCTTATCCATTTTGACAGCGGTCGCAGCGGCAGCTGGAGTTTGGAAAAGTGGAGATAAGAGAATTGAAAGGGTTTCGATGTTGATGGCTTTTGCGACGACGGTGAGTTTGGGTGTCACAGCTTTTTATGT
>DAHVKR010000335.1 GCA_027320785.1 Bdellovibrionales bacterium | reverse complement strand
ACCATGGGTTTTAAATTCGGGAGATTTCGCATGAGCTCCCAAGAAAGTTTTCACAATATCCAATGGAGATTCAGGAATAGCCTCGAGCATTTTAATTTCAGTTTTTAAATCCAAACCATAGCCAGATTTGATTTCAAGAGTGGTCACTCCTTGATTTTGAAACTTTTGAATCCGACGCGCACAAAGCTCTCGCAACTCTGATAAAGAAGCTTCGCGAGTCGCCTTCACCGTGGAAAGAATCCCTCCACCCGCCGCCGCAATATCCTGATAGCTTCGTCCCTGAAACTTCATCTCCATTTCAAAGCCACGATTACCAGCAAAAACAGAGTGAGTATGACATTCGACAAAGCCCGGAAGAACTAAGGCCCCTTGCAGATCGATCTCTTCATCAAAAGAGGCTCCCGCCGAAATTTCTCCAATTTTTTCAATTCTCCCATTTTGGGTGAGAATATTCGTCATTTTCTTTTCTCGATAAAGTCGGATATTGCGGAATAATTTTTTCATTTTTTCCTCAATGAAAAGAGTGTCGCCTTATTTTTTCTTGCCTTGAGCGGCCACAGCCTCTATGGCTTTTTTGACAGTCTCTGCATCTCCAATAAATTTCTTTGATCGAATTTGAAGATTTTCATCCAAGTCGTACATTAAAGGAATGCCTGTCGGCATATTCACTTCCATAATTTCTTCAGGTGTCATCTTCTCAAGAATCATCATCAGGGCTCGTAAACTATTTCCATGAGCCACGACTAAAACATTTTTCCCTGCCTTTAGATCGGGAACAATCTGCTTCTCCCACAAAGGTTTGAATCGTTCGGAAGTTAATTTCAACGATTCACCAGCAGGGAGTTCATTTCGAGGAACATCTTGATAACGAGGATCATGGCTGGGGTGTCGAGGATCCTCTTCTTTTAGCAAAGGTGGTGGTACGTCATAACTTCGTCGCCAAATTTTAACCTGAGCCTCTCCGTGCTTTTCCGCCATTTCGGTCTTATTCAAACCCTGCAGTTCGCCATAATGTCTTTCATTTAAACGCCAGCTTTTAATAACGGGTAAGTAATCCTGATTAATTTGATCCAAGACTATATTGAGGGTTTTGATCGCACGCTTTAAAACACTGGTATAAACCACGTCGAATTGGAGTTTTTGCTCTTGGAGAGCCTTTCCACCGCTCAGGGCTTCCTGAACTCCTTTTGCAGACAAATCCACATCCACCCATCCGGTGAATCGATTTTCTTGATTCCAGACACTTTCCCCATGTCGAATAATTACTAAAGTCGCCATAACTTCTCTCTTTCAAGGGGCTTAGCATCCCCTTTGCGGCAAATTCTACCTAGACTATGCTTTTAGACCAAAGACCCAAGGCTTGAGTTTTAAATTAAAACTCTGAATCCCTGCCCAAGTTCTGAGAATTCTTCTAACATAAAAGCGAGCTATTTGTCTGCAATTGTCATCGCTGTGCCCCTAAAACCACAGTTATGATTGCATGCATTAAGTCGTGACGATTGAAGGGCTTTTTGAAAAATTGCAGCCAGCTCATAAAGTGAGAAAAGGAACCCCCATGAACCGCGCAAATCTCGAATATATTGAAGGTCTTTATCAACAATACAAAACCAATCCCGCCAGTGTCACAATTGACTGGCAAAAGTTTTTTGAGGGATTTGATTTTGCCACTGAAGGCACAACAGGTCTTAGTGAAAAAGAATTAGATGTTTATCATCTCATTACTGCTTACCGAGACTACGGACACTTCGAAGCACAGCTGGATCCTTTGACAAATTCAGCTTCACCCTCTGATCAACTTTCACTCAGCCGTTTTCACTTAAAAGAATCGGACCTGGATCAAAAATTTCAAATTGGTTCCATCATTGGAAAACCTCATGCAACTTTGAAAGAAATCATTCAGCATCTTCGCAATTGTTACTGTGGTAAACTCACTGTTCAGTGCGCTGATGCCTTACCTGAAGTTCGAAATTGGTTCATCAAAGAATTTGAACAAGAGAATACTAAATTTAAATTAGCACCCACTCAAAAAAAAGCAGCCTATGAGTCCATCGCCCGTGCTGAAGCTTTAGAAAAATTTATTCACACTCGCTATGTGGGGACAAAACGCTTCTCCATCGAGGGTGGAGATGCTCTTCTTCCGATGCTCGAGTACATGGTTCAAAAAGGATCTCAACTCCATGTAGAAGAATTTATTTTGGGTATGGCCCACCGAGGCCGCGTTAATGTTCTCGCCAACTTTATGGGAAAAGCTTTGGAGTATATTTTTGCCGACTTCAATGGCCCCACAGAACTCACAGAACACATTGATGATTACGACGGCGATGTAAAATAT
>DAHVKR010000334.1 GCA_027320785.1 Bdellovibrionales bacterium | reverse complement strand
AGTGTAAAACAGTAGATAACTCAAGTCGTCATGAATCTCAAATAGTGATTTCATCACTCTCATTTTGCGTTATCTAAAAAGATTTCAAAGGATAGAAATGAAGGGTCTCATATGCGATTTAAAGCCCCTCTCTTGAGGGCCAAAATGATTAAAAGGTATAAGCGCTTTTTCGCTGATGTGGAGCTAGATGGCCAGGTGGTGACAGCCCATTGTCCTAACACGGGCAGTCTGAAAACCTGCTGGGAAGAGGGAAGGGCGGCCTATATCTCGGAATCTGATAATCCAGAGAGAAAACTGAAGTACACTCTCGAGATCACAGAGTCTCCAACGGGTGCTCTCGTAGGTGTAAATACCAGTTGGCCGAATAAGCTGGTTCGTGAGGCATTTGAGAATAAAGTCATCGATGATTGGAAAAAATTCGAGAATTTTAAGTCTGAGGTCAAAATTTCCAAGGAAACCCGATTGGATGCCTGTCTTGAAGATGCACAAGGTCGCAAGCGATATATCGAAGTGAAAAATGTAACTTTAATGCGAGATGGAATAGCCTATTTTCCAGATGCCGAGACAACTCGAGGCCAAAAGCACCTAGTGGAGCTGGTGAAATTGGTGGAAGAGGGTCATCAGGCTGAAATTGTCTTTACCATTCAAAGAGAGGACTGTTCTCACTTTTCTCCAGCAGCTGATTTAGATCCGGAGTACGCGAGGTTGCTTGTTTTGGCAAAAGAGAAGGGAGTAATCGTGAGACCCTTGGTTGTGCGAGTTGAGCGAGATCAATTATTACTCACCTCGAGTCAACTATCTCTTAAGCTTTAGGGTTGTGATCAGACAAAAGAACGATTTTCTCAGAAAATTCACGTAGTGAACTCTTGAAAACATCTCCAAATTTTTCTGAGCCTAGAGCTTTGTCAATAACCTTAAAGAGGCTGGTTTCCCAGTTTCGAGCATAGAGTTTTGTATCCGGAGAATCAGTGACAAAGAAGAAAGATCTTTTATAAGCCATGAACATGGCCACAATCATGCTGAAGTATAAGGGGAAAGAATTATCGTCGAAGCAAGACTGTCGAACTAAAAACGTAATTTTACCCTCTGATTTTGATTCGAGTTCTTTTAATAAGTCAGTATAAAGCTTTTGAGTATTGATGTGGGCTTCAATTAAGTATGTATGTTCGGTCATATTCACTTCTTAATCCGGGTTTAAACATAAATTGAAAACGAGATGCACTCTATCAGTTAAGCCGAGATTATAAACAAAATGATCTTTTGAGGCATTGACAACATAGATATGAGAGTCTGCATCAAAATGAAAAAAATCCCCTTCGACGGAAACTCCACATAAATCATTTGTGCTTAAGACTAAATGGTAGTTGAGAATAGACTCACCATCAGTGTGCTGAGGGACGATTGAGCCAGGCTCCAACTTCAAAAGTCTAGGGTTGTGAAATTGATATTCAGGAAAAGAGCTCCAAACAAATGAGAGAGCTTCAAACAAAGGTGATTTGTGAATTTTATGTGGGAATTCAATTTTTTGAATAACTCGATTGTTTTTGTCATAAAGACTAAAAGGTGCGCCCTCGTCAGCGTACACATTCTGAGGGTCCGATCCTATAAGGCTAACACCTGTGTACCCCGTAATTTTATATTTTTTATACCAAGTGCTTGTATCGAGATATTGATTTACAGTTCTGAGTACTCGCGCAGGGTCAATTGTGTAGGGCAATTTAATCGCTCTCATTGTGTCGCCTAAAGGAATAGAGCGGTCATGATTAAAATGAATATATTTTTTATAATTATTTTCAATCTCTAGTAATGTGTACATTGGGTCACCCTAAACCTAGGACAAAATGATTCAATATATTTGTCAATCTGAACTTAGGTCGTGAACTTAACTTTTACAGAATTATAAAATGACTTAGAATGAATTCATACGAAACTGTAAACTGAGTTTCCTTTGACAATATGAAAATAATTGGTCCAGACGAATTTGAGTACAAATACCGCAATTTTGAAAACAGTCTTTACAAGACACTTTCAAAAAAGGTTGGTAATGCGGGAATTATAATAGCCTTCATTTTTGTATTCCTGTGCGTCCATTTTTTTAATCAAAGCTTAATTACATTTTCAGGTCTTATTCAGATTGGCGGGTTTTCCCTTCTTAAATATATAAGACATGGGATTTCCATATCCTTATTATTGGCATTTCTAAATTTTTATTTTCCATCTATTTTTTCAGAAAATAAAAAAATATTTCCAATTATTCTTGTATGGATATCAATTGTTGAGGGTCTTTTTGGTAATATTAACGATGTAGGGCTACAAATAATTTTAGTCCTATA
>DAHVKR010000333.1 GCA_027320785.1 Bdellovibrionales bacterium | reverse complement strand
CGGCTCATGGGATATGGGCCGGAACCTTTCATGGTTTTGGGTTGCAACTTCTCAAACTTTTCCATCAAGAAGCCGGACTGGATTCTCACTTTGGCATTTTGGACTCCTCTGACTCTTCGAGTTTGATTCGAGAACTTTTAAAAGAAACACGTTCGGGCGCGAAGGCGGCTTTTGATCCCGATCGACTTTTGCAAATCATCAATGCGAAACGAGCTCGACAAGCCTACGGCCCCCAAGAGGATGAGTATGAGGACATGGCAGAAGTTCTACGCGAGAAGTATGAGAAGCGTTTAAAGCTTTTGAATGTGGTGGATTTTGAAAGTCTTTTGCTTTTACCCTTACAAATTATGAAGGAACACGATCATGTGAGAAATCGTGTGCAAAAAAGATGTCATTTCCTAATGGTGGACGAGTTCCAAGATACTAACTTCGTGCAAATGGAGTGGATTCGTCAAATGTGGGGAGAGCAAGAGAATATTTCAGTCGTGGGAGATGATGACCAAAGCATTTATGGTTGGCGCGGAGCTTTGGTTCAAAACATTCTGGATTTTCCCAAGGAATTTAAAAAGTGTAAAGTTGTCCAATTGAATAGAAACTATCGCTCCAATGAATTTATTTTGAATTTGGCGAATCAAGCCATTCAGTTTAATGAAAAAAGACACGGGAAAAATTTAAAACCTGAAAGAACTTTTAAAGAAAAAAACTTACCGGAAGTTTTTGTTTTTGAACACGAAACGGAAGAGGCAGAGGGCGTCGTTCGTGAAATTCAAGAGCAGATTCGACTGGGTCGCGGCCCGCAGGATATCGCTGTGCTTTATCGCTCCAATTCACAAGGGGCTTTTTTAGAGGGGGAGTTGCGAAAGCATCGTATCCCCTATGAGATCACGGGGGGGACATCTATTTTCGAAAGAAAAGAAGCGAAGGATGTTCTTTCATACCTCGAGCAAAGCCTCAGGCCCCATGACTTAGGATTGAAAAGAATTCTCAATACACCCAGTCGGGGTATCGGCGAAGTGGCTTTGGAAAAACTTGTGAATTACTCGAAGGCTCACCAATTGAGTTTGTTTAAGACTCTTCAACAGGTGGAACAAGTCGGTTTGCAGCCTCAGGCTGTTGAAGGTATTCATCAGCTTTTAGAAGCTCTCAAAAAATTACCCGATTTACTTGTTTCAACAGATAAAGTGACCGAGACCTGGAAGTCTTTTTTCGAATCCATTGGTTATTACTCTTATCTGCAGAAGGATTCTTCGAAGTCTGAGACGGCTCAGTCCCGTTGGATTCGAGTGGAAATTGTGGGTCGACTTCTTGAAAATTACCTGAACCGCAATGGGGTTTCACGCGAGGCTTTAAAGGGTTTTTGCGAAATGGTTTTGTTACGTGACAGAGATGATGCAGATGATAAACCACCCTCTGTACAACTTATGACTTTGCATGCCTCTAAAGGGCTTGAGTTCCCCGTGGTGATTCTGATGGGCCTTGAGGAAGATATATTGCCTCATAAAAACCTAGGAACACATATTGAAGAAGAAAGACGTCTTTTTTATGTGGGTATTACGAGGGCTCAGGAAAAACTGATGATGACGAGATGTCGAATGCGAACTCGTTATGGTCAGCTTCGCCCCGTAAGTCCCAGTCGTTTTTTAGTCCAACTAGACTCGAATCTTTACACGGAATTTGAGCATGGGGTGCGCCCGTGGAAGGAAGAGCAACGAACCAGTCTGGTTCAAGACTTCTTAAATCGTTTAAAATAGATTTTAGATGAGTTTCACTTGCAAGAACGCTGAAAAGACTCTTGAATGAAAAGCCTGAGGCAGGGTATATAAAGACATCAAACATGAGGGTAGGACAATATGACCAATAAATCTTCTAAATCTCATAAATCATCGAAACCCAAAAAGTCACAAGCTGAAGCACAGGCAGAAAAAAATACTGTTGTTCAGGAGGAAACTTCTTACGAAGAGATTCATGCGGAAGTTCATACAGAGACTCATCAAGAAGAAGTACAACATCAGGAAGTTCATGCCGAAACTCATCATGAAGAAGTGGAACCAGAAGAAACTCATCTTCAATTCCCTTATTCCGAGCTGATTCGGGCCTATGTACCTAAAGCCATGAATATGGCAGACAAAGTGGCGGATGATTGGAAAAAAGATGGAACCTTTTCTAATTTAGGTATTGAAAATCCCTATGCTAATATGGCAGTCAGCTTGGGCTTGAAGAAGGCTAAGGAAATCGAGAAAAAATTAGATGAAAAGGGAGTTCTTTCTGCAGTCCGCATGGGCGTGGAAGTTCTCAAACAACAGGTTCAAAAACGAAAGTAAGAGATGAGCCGTTCACAC
>DAHVKR010000332.1 GCA_027320785.1 Bdellovibrionales bacterium | reverse complement strand
AGATCCATTACTTGTAGCCCGCAGCGAGGACAATTAGCCATAATGTTATTATGCTTAGAGGAGCTGGAGAGGGTCAATATCCACGATGATTCGGCATTTCGGCGGAATCCAGGACTCATCGCCGAGAAGCTGGCGAACAAAGCGGTTGAGGACGGCCTTGTGAGAGCATTTAAACAATATATAATAACGATACTGATTTTTGAGCTTGGCCATAGGGGCTTCTGCAGGGCCTAAAATCTCAAGACCTTTGTAGGGCTCAAATTGATTTTGCAGGGCTCGGGCTCGGTGCCCGATTTGCTGAGCTAATTGATAGGCCTTTCCGTGCTCACTGGATTGAATGCGCAAACTTGTCAAGCCTCCATAAGGTGGATACGAAAGGGCCTTTCGGTGAACAAGCTCCTGTGCTGCGAATCCCTCATAGTCATGACGAACGGCGAACACGAGGCTTTCATGCTCGGGATTATAAGTTTGAATGATAACTTCGCTTTTTGAGTCTTTAAGCTCCAAAGAACGCCCCGGGCGCCCGCTCATCTGAACCATAAGTTGAAAGTTACGCTCTGTGCATCGGAAGTCAGGCATGTTAAAACCAATGTCCGCTAAGACAAGGCCGACAAGTTTGAGCCGAGGGAAATCAAGACCTTTCGCAATCATCTGAGTTCCAACAAGAATATCAACATGTCCCTCTTCCATCGTTGAAATAAAATTCTCCAAATCCTCACGAGATTGAATTTCGTCTCGATCAGCGCGAAGAATTCTTTTGTCTGGGAAAAGTCGATTCAGATCCGTTTCGAGTCGCTCTGTCCCAAGGCCAATGGGGGCGAGCTCTCCCTCATGACAATGGGGACATTGTTGCTTGAGGTTTTCGTGATATCCGCAGTAGTGGCAAACAAGATGTGATTTACCATGCAACGTCAGGTGAATATCACAGTTCGGACATTCGGCGCTGTAGCCACAGGAGTTGCATATTACGATGTGAGCCATTCCTCTTCGATTTAGAAAAAGCGCAGCCTGGTAGCCCTCATCAAGAGTCGATTGAAGCTTGCCGTAAAGATCAGTCGAGAGCCAAGAGGGCAGGAGGGAGCCTTGAAGCTGAGCCTTCTCTTTAGCGGCTTTTAAATCGATAATTTCTACTGAGGGAAGCTGCGTGGTGTGCACGCGACTCTTCAGCTGATGAAGTTTATACTTCCCAATTTGTGAGTTGTGCCAGCTTTCAAGGCTGGGTGTTGCGGACCCCAGGAGAACGGGGCAGTTATGAAAATGCCCCAGCATAACGGCAGCGTCACGAGCATGGTATTTGAGTTTTTCGTCTTGTTTGTAGCTGGGCTCATGTTCTTCATCTACAATAATAAGTCCGAGATTTTTTTGTGGGCAAAAAAGAGCGGATCGAGCACCGATCAGAATTTGCTTTTTTCCCTCAACAAGAGACCACCACTGATCCGTTTTTTCTCTTTCTGTAAGTTGAGAGTGAAGGGCTGCGATCTTGTCACCGAATCGTCGCGCAAATCTTTGAATAAGCTGGGGGGTCAAAGAAATTTCAGGAACGAGAACAAGTGCAGATTGGCCGCTGCTGAGGGTTTTTTCGATCATTCGAAGGTAGATTTCTGTTTTTCCTGATCCCGTCACACCATGAATAAGGTGAGTCTGATAGCCCTCATGGGTTGAAATAGACTCCACAATACGTCGCTGCTCCTCCGTTAAGATGGGAGGCTGATCGGCTTCCATCTGAGGAATAACCGGGGCTTTTTTTGATTTGCGAGGTTTCATGTTTTTTTTAAGAGGGGGTCTTGCGGATTCGGCCACAAGTCCGACTGGATAAACATAGTACTCAGAAAGCCATTCAAGCCATTTTACAAAGGCCTCGTGGAGAAGAGGAAGCTCTTCATCAAAATTTTGAACTGATTTGAGTTCGAATTTGTGATTGAACTCGTCAGTGGGGCCGAGAACAAGTCCCATAGAAGATCGTTTTCCCAGCGGAACATGCACCCATCTGCCGCGCTCAAGATTGTCTGCAAAAGAATAAGTAAGAGGCTCACGCAGAGGGGCCTCTACGGCCACACGCCAGAGCTTTTCAGGCATATTAGCGGAACCTCTTGTAGAACTCGATTACCTCACTCCACCGAGAGAAAGCATTTTCAAAAGGTCGAATGTCTTCAAGCTGACTTGACTGAAAAACGGTGGGCTTAAATTTTTTAACAAGAGAAACGGAAAGGGTATTCATTTTGACTTTTTGGTCCGACCAATTCAAGTGAAGGATCATGGGATAACTGAGACCCTTTGGGAAGTTTTCATAGTCATTGGCAATGAGCTCTGTGTTTTCTGAAAAGCGAATTTTACGTATAAGAAAAGTGTC
>DAHVKR010000331.1 GCA_027320785.1 Bdellovibrionales bacterium | reverse complement strand
TATGATGAAATTTTTTGTACTGATGGTTTGTGCGGTTTCGTTTGTTTCCTGCATTGAGGTGCGCGACCCCCATGCAAAAGCAAAGGTTTCTCCAGAGGAAATCACTCCAACAGCGCAGGTTCAAGCTACAGATCAGCCTCAAAGCTATCTTGTTCAATTGAATGGGGTTACAGACCATTCGAAGATCCTTCGTGAGCCACTGGATCTCACGATCAAACAAGACCCTATGGCTTCTCTCCAAGCTCAAGGCTCCCTCGCGGAAGACATTTTAAACGCGCCGGGCACCTATCAATATACTGTTCAGCAAAATGGTAAAGTCTTTCAAATGAAAGTTAATATTCCAAAGGATTTT
The DNA here is from genome assembly GCA_027320785.1 of Bdellovibrionales bacterium. Taxonomy (GTDB): domain Bacteria; phylum Bdellovibrionota; class Bdellovibrionia; order Bdellovibrionales; family Bdellovibrionaceae. Next base: position 2,020 of record DAHVKR010000331.1, on the reverse strand, counting down.
ATAATTGAGGGCGATAAAACATTAGACCAGGTTTTGACTCAGCCAAAAGAGCAAAATCAAAAAAATCGAATTCTCCAAACTAAAGGAAGAATTTTTTTTCGTGCTGGAGCTCACTTAATGACTCAAGGTGAAAATCTTGTATTAGAAGCCCAAGAAATTCAAAGCGAAGGAGCGACTCTTGTCACTTTCCCGCAAAACTCAAAAGCTCGACCTGGTGTAAATGGTCGAAGCGGTGGTCATATTCAAATCCAAGCCTCTCGAGTACGAGGAACCCTTCATGTTGTGATGAGAGGCGAAAGCGGTGGAGATGGTGAAGTCTTTATTTTTAGTAATAAAAGACCTGAAGAACTCAATAATAACGGTCAAGCAGGTGGTAACTCAGGACAACTTGAAGTTCAAATTAAAGATTTATCTAGAGGAGATGTGACCTATTCCCTCGAACCAGGGCTGGGCGGAGAGGGCGTGCCCGTCATAGTCCCTTGCTTTTTGCGGGACTGTCCCAATAAGACAGTTAAGCCGAAGGGTCAAAACGGGGCCAATGGAGTAGCAGAAAAACCCATCGGGCTATCTCAAGATTAAACTTCAAATTTATTTCTGGTCTAATTTATTTTCTAAGGCGAGATAATTAAAAAGAGTCTGATTATCTCGCTGATATTTTTCAAGGCCCAATTGAATAAGCTCTGTAATCAATTGTGAATAAGACTTCCCTGTGGCCTCCCACATTTTAGGATACATCGAAATCGAGGTAAAACCAGGAATCGTATTGATTTCATTAATATAAGCTTCGCCATTATTTTTTAGAAAAAAATCAATACGAGTCAGACCATCACAGCAAAGAAGCTCAAATGTTTTTACAGCAATTTGTTGAATATTTTGAACTTGCTCAGGCGAAAGATTCGCGGGGACTTGAGTCGAAGCTCCATTTTCATCAATATACTTGGCTTCGTAAGAATAAAACTCACTGTTCAAAATAATTTCACCAGGTAGAGAGGCTTTTGGGGAGTCATTGAGGCCTAAAACAGCCACTTCAATTTCTCGACCTTGCACAAACTCTTCAGCTAAAACTTTTTCATCGTATTGAAAGGCATCTTTTAGTTGAGACTCGAATTGTTCAGCAGATTTCACTTTATGAACACCGACTGAGGAGCCACTGTTTGAGGGCTTAATAAAAAAAGGCAGTCCTAGATTATTTTTAATTTCATCGAAAGAAACGGGCTTATTTTTATGGAGAACCCTATAGCGGGCATTGGGAATTCCTGCATAGGTCAAAAGTCTTTTCATGATCTCTTTATCCATTCCCATGGCGGAACCGAGTACACCAGTTCCGACAAAGGGAAGATTCATCATTTTGAAAAGGCCTTGAATAGTTCCATCCTCACCAAAGGTGCCGTGAAGTACCGGAAATGCAATATCCACTTCAAAGGCAATTTGTTTTTCTAACAGATAGAATTGAGGGCGACCTTTTTGACAAATAAGAGTTGTCGGTTGAGCCTCGCGAGGAAGAGATGCATCAGAGAGACCTGTCATTTTTTTGAGAGTTTCAAAATTGGGGATATGGTACCAACTACCTTCTTTTGAAATTCCGATCAAAAAAGGTTCAAACAAAGATTTGTCTAAGGCTTCAAACACATTTTTGATTGAGCGAAGTGAAATCTCATGCTCAGAAGAGCGACCACCAAAAATAAGGGCTACTTTTTTCTTCATAGGGCTTATTAAGCCATTTCAACAAGTTCTTTGGCAAGGCCCGAAATACCTTTGAAGACCTTGTCGGGTGTTGTGTCATACATATAGGCCGGAGAGGTTATGACACGATGGTCACGATCTGTAATAAAGTCATCAACAGGGCATTCGACATGTAAAGCTCCTGCTTTTTTCATCTCATCGGAAGTACCCTTATCTTGGCCTATGGTGAGAGATATTTTTTTCTCGCCCAATACGCGAGCTAAGAGAACGGGCGAAATACAGACGGCTCCGATGGGTTTGCCTTGAGTATAAAAATCCACAATAGCTTGACGAACTT
>DAHVKR010000330.1 GCA_027320785.1 Bdellovibrionales bacterium | reverse complement strand
GTTGAGTTTGTTCCAGCCTTAACGGGCTTAGGGGCTCCGCACTGGAGACCTGAGGCTCGTGGATTGATCACGGGTATTACACGGGGGACGACGAAGGCTCATCTGGCTCGAGCGACTTTGGAAGCTATGGCCTTACAAAATGTCGATTTACTTGAGGCGATGAAAAAAGATCTTAAAAAGCCACTTCGAAAATTGCGTGTGGATGGTGGAGCCTCAAAAAATAACCTTTTGATGCAAATGCAAAGCGATTACTCAGGTCTGCAAGTGGAAAGGCCTGAAATTTTTGAAACGACTGCTCTAGGAGCCGGTTTGATGGCAGGCCTCGGAGTAGGACTTTTTAAATCCTTATCGGATATTGAAAAAATCTGGAAAAAGGAAGCTGAGTTCAAATCTAAAATGACAAATTCCAAACGTCGGGAGCGAATAACTCGATGGTTAGCGGCGGTGAGGAAGACTTAATGCGAAATATTTTTCGTAAAGTTCCCTTGAGTGAAAAGAAGGCTCTTTTTAGAAGGGGTAGCCAAGAAAAAATGCCCTTTTATGTGAAGGGAGATGGGGATGACCTCGTCATTCTTCTGCTAGATGAATATGTTGATGGGAAGATGCTCGCTTTCGATTTTGCACCGAACTCGCCTCATCTTTTTTCCAACCAAAATGTGATTTTGAATTTTTCGCAAGGGGATGACCGCTATTTTTTTCAAGCTTTTGCAGAGGTATATGATCATCGTGTTCACATTTCAGCTGACTTAGATGTCTATATTTTGCAACGGCGAAAGTCACCACGTCTGGAGATTCCTCATTCGTATCCGGGCGGATTGAACATAATTTCCTATCAAGACAAGACAGTCATGTATGTCTGTCAACTTGAAGACTTTAGTAGCGGTGGATGTCGCATTCGTTATCCGGGGCATCTTCCTGTTTTTAAAGAAGGAGATCAGCTGAGGGCTGTCGTGCATTTAAATCATCGAAACCCAGTGGAGCTAGATTGTGAAGTTCGACATGCAGTTTTGGATAAAGCTTCTGGGACTCAAACTCTTGGCATTCAATTTAAACTAAAGACCACCATTTTAGAGAATAAGATGTTGGTGGTCTTTATGGATTTGCAGAGAGAGCTTTTTGTTAAATGGAGCGGATCACCCAAGTCTTAGGTGCTATTGGCGCTTGAGAAATTGATCTTGAGTTTTTAGAACGACTGTCATGTTTTTCAAGCGAGACATAAAAGACTTCAGCATGCTAGAAGCCCAAATGGGAAGTTCAGAAAGAAGTTTCTCATAGCCCTCTTCAGAGACCTTAATTAAAACGACATCTGTTAAAGCTTTGGCAGAAGCAGAGCGAGGGGCGTTGTCAAGAAGAGCGAACTCTCCAAAAGATTCTCCTTCAGAAATTTCGCAAATGTTTATGCGTTCTCCGGTTCCATTTTTTTTTGTGAAAATTTGCACACGTCCTTTTTCGATAATATAAAAATGGGCCTCGCGATCTCCTTCAAGAAAAATAAAATCACCTGCTTTGTAGGCTACTTTTTGAATATCTTTTAGATCTGGCATGGCATTCCTTACATTATAAACATTTTAATGTTTATATTCAGTCAGGGCTTCAAATCCACTTTTGGAGCTCTTGAATATTCTGAATATGAATGACCTCAGAATCACCTGAAAGCTTGACGTTCTTCAAGTGTTTTTTATTCGCGGTAGGGATAATGAAATTTTTGAACCCTAATTTTTCAGCCTCTTTCATTCGTAGATCTGCAAAAGGAACACCTCTGACTTCACCTGTCAGACCTACTTCGCCAAAATACACACTCGACCTATCCAAAGGTCTATTTCGGAATGAGCTTAATAGACTGGCAACGACACTGAGGTCGCTAGCAGTTTCAATAAGTCTCAAGCCTCCGACGACATTGATAAATATGTCTTGAAAGGCAAGTTTAATATCAAGATGGCGATCCAGAACAGCTGCTAACATGTGTAAGCGGTTGGCATCAATCCCCAAAGTCGTTCGACGGGGATTTGATAGGTTCGTAGGAAGAGTGAGGGCTTGAACTTCACAAAGAAGCGGACGTGTTCCCTCAATAGAAGCAAAAACAGAAGAACCAACAAGAACCTGTCCGCGTTCTTGCAAAAAAAGCTCGGAAGGATTTTTGACCTCTTCAAGGCCAATGCCACTCATTTGAAAAACACCCAGTTCATTAGCTGGGCCAAAACGATTTTTAACACTGCGAAGGAGACGATATTGGTAAGAGCTGTCGCCATCAAAAGACAGAACGCAATCCACCATATGCTCTAAAACTTTTGGACCTGCAATGGAGCCTTCCTTGTTGATATGGCCGACAAGAATAATGGCAATATTATCTTTTTTGGCAATGTGGAGAAGTTGATTGGCACACTCGCGAACCTGGGTGA
>DAHVKR010000032.1 GCA_027320785.1 Bdellovibrionales bacterium | reverse complement strand
ATCTTGATCAGTCTTTATTTGTATAAATCACATTTTATTTTAACAGGATCTCCATCAACGGTGCCTACTTGTTCTAGATAAAAACCATTTCCCTTTTGCTGGAAAAACCCTTTTAAAGAAACAGAGTCTGTTTCTTTCCCTTTTGTTTGGATGTGCCGATCGTATTCGAAATTCAAAGTGCTTTGTTGGTTATCTCTCCAACTTACAGCCAAACGGACATGGTCTACGGTATCTTGATCATTTGAGGTTTGTTCCATATTTCCAGGGATACTCATCTTCTGCCCATCAAAAGAAATTTCATTACAGGAATTTTGCACAATATCGAAATCAATAGAGCCATCAAGATCTCCATAGGTTGGACTACTATAAACACAGCCTCCCGAAAGTTTTCCCGTTAGATTGAGGCAAGCCATAGCATTGAGGCCCATCAAAAAAAGAACTAAAAAGAGTTTCATAAATCCCCCTCGAAGGGAGGATCAGAGCAAAAAAAGTGCGACGAATCAATTACTGAACGATAACGCGAGGGTCAAAACAGAATTCCTCGGGAAGATTTCGAGGGGCTTTATGAACGACGCCTGTCCCATAAATGATCGCTTGCTTACGAGATCTCACGTCTTCCACGTATTTTGGATTAACAGTTGTGAGGCGAGCTTCAAGTAAAGCCAAAGCTCGAGTTTGCTCGTCGGCAGTGGGATTCTTTTTCAGCCAACTTTCGTATTGAGCTTGGTGGGTTGAGCTAAAACCTCCATTTTGAACAACTACATCAAACAAAAATAGAAGGAAGCGGAGCTCTCGAAAATTAAAAGTTTGGAAATATTCTTTGGCCAGTAAAAAGCGAGCCGTGGAGGCTTCGAGCTGATAACTTCGTCCTCCGGAGCTTAGGGCCATATTTTGAAAAGACTGGCGCCAACGATCTTGGACATTTCCCTTTCCATCTAAAATATTTTGTTTAGCCCATTGAACAGACTGCGTATTTTTAAGATCCTGTTGGTCAATGGGTTTATAGTCTTTTTCAAGAGGGTTCGAAGCCAGAGAATCAGGAAACAGCGGGCGTGAACCTTCGGTTGAGATTGAGGCTAAGAGACTTTGTCCCTGCCATGTTTCAAGCATGCTTTTTAGATTAATATAATCTTGAGAGTTAAAATAAGTGACCATAGTATTCGTGTACTTTCTGTACATAGTGATCAACCAGGGCTGTAAAGTTCCTTGCCCCAAATTTTGCTGAATGAGTCCTAAGCTCAAGCCCTGACCGTCAAAGTTTCCCGTAATATTTTTCCAGCCTTCAAGACCCTCGTAGCTACCTGTGATGTTGAGGGCGATTGCATAGTAAGTCCATTCAGCAGTTGAGAGCTCAGCGGGCCATGTGACATCTTCTAAATTCAGTCGACTACAAATGCCTAAGTCTGGATTTCTGTTTGCGGGTGGAGGCGTTGTGGGTTGTGGATCTGTTGCCACAGTTTCGGAAGAGGTCGGCGTAGAGTTTGAACTATTGGAAGAGTGACAGGCTGAAAGACAAAATAAAAATAAAATAAGATAAGCACGCATCAGTTTTTAGTTTAAAGGGATGCGTGCATTTGGCAGATAGAGTCGCAACCAAATCTAGCCTTTGGGTGGATCGTTTTGAAAAAAATTCAGACTTCGGATGTGCTCTGTCATCTCGGGAACCAGAGTATCGTCGGGCTCATGAACAAAGAAAAAAACATCATGTAATCCAATTTGTTTCCATTGGCTCAACCTTTCGTACCATAGGTCAGCTCTTTTATAATCGCTTGGGTGAAGCTCATTCCCAATAAATCGGATGAGAGCAAAGGGAGAACTAATCGAAGTGTGTAAAACATCCTGCCGACCCGCTACATCTGTAATCACAAGGCCGATATTTCTTGTTTGAAGATATTGAGTCAATGCCGGCAATATTTGATGATTTTGAAACCAGCTGGGATGACGAAATTCTAAAGCTAAGGAGTATCTCTCTGGCCATAGTTGAAGAAATTTAAATAAGAGAGCTTTATATCCATAGTCAAAATGAGGTGGGAGTTGTAAGAAACTGGGGCCTCGATGGGGGCCGAGTTCATCCAGAAAATGAAACCATTCTTGCAGAAGAGACAGATCTGTCAGTCCCTTGAAGCTATGAGAAATTCCATTAAAAATTTTGGGACAAAATAAAAATGAAGAGGGAACTTTTTCTAACCACTTTTTGGTTTGATCAGCTGAGGGTATTCGGTAGTGAGTCGTATTAAGTTCAATTGTATTGAAGTACCTGGAGTAGTGATACAGATAGTCAGCAGCTTTAGTATTAGGAGGATAGATTTTCCCTACCCATGATTTATGGTTCCAAGCAGGTGCCCCCATCCAAATTTTGATTTTCTGAGGAGGCAGAGACTTTAGAAAAGTCTGATTAAGAGGAGAATCTGGGGGGAGTGCCCAGGAAATTCTATCTAATTCTGCGGTATCTTTGACTTTTCCGAATTCCATTATAGAAAATAAATGTGTATGATAAGCTTAAATCGTCGTCAATCAGGACATGGGCGGACTCGGAAATGAATAAGGAAAAACTTCTTCAGGAAATAATCGAACAGCTTGAAAAGGATCGTGTGGCATTGCTTGAAGCGACACGGGCGACATTGGAAGCCGCAACTCATGAGGAAAGTGTTGCGGAAAATGAGTATGACACACGGGGCTTGGAAGCTTCTTATTTGGCGGGAGCTCAGTCAAAACGCGTGGCTGAAATTGAAGAAGCACTGTCTATATATAAGCATTTAAATTTAAGGTCATTTACAAAAGAAGACACGATTGCTTCAACGGCTCTTGTGGAGCTCGTCTCTGAGGGAAAAAAGTCCTACGTTATTTTAATGCCCAAGGCTGGTGGAATGACACTTCATTTGGATGGATATCCTGTTCAAGTTGTCACGGGAACAAGTCCCCTGGGGGAAGCCTTGTTGGGGCTTCGTATCGGAGACTCGGCTCTTGTTGAGTCGGGTACTTATGAAAAAGAGTACGAAGTTTTAAATGTCTGGTAAGACTAAATCTGGTGATAGTGAAAGTCGAGATTTTGCTGAGCCAAACACTTTTTGATGTCGTCAAAAGTATTTTCACAAAAAAGTTTAGTCACCCATGAATTGAGGTGAGGGGGCCTGTGAAAATCACTAGAAGCAATCAGGGGTAGACCTGAACTTAAAACATCACGACTTATTTTTTTTCGACATGAAACTTCCCAGGCATCAAAAAGATCTTTGAGTTGCTCCCGACGACTCCAAAGATAGAATGTTTGAAACTCAAAGTCTCCTGTATCAAAAGGATGAGCTGCGATCGTGATAGCGCCCTCTCTTCGCGCTTCTTGTAAAATATCTTCAACATCTCGATTAGGTGAAATATATTTTTCTAGACCTAGGATAAGAAAGTGACAAGAGCGGTTATGATAAAATGAATTCTTTGTAATTTCATATCCAAAAAGAACATTCATGTCATATTGTTCGCGAGCTCTTTCCTTTTCTTTTCGAACTTCTTTGACGTAAGAGTTGAATTTTTCTTGTGTCAGGCTGAGGTTGAGACTTTTCGTAACTTTGCCAATGATATTTTGATCTTCAGAGAGGTGATCCGTAATAGCAATGGTATCAAAGCCATTTTTGCCATAAAGGTCGACAATTTCTTTGATGCTCAGTTGGCCATCACTAAAATTTGAATGGATATGAAGGTCAGCCTTAAGAGCTTTCATAATAGAGTTATTTTGGCAGATATATCGTGATTAATTAAAGTTAGTTTTAAGTTAGGCGATTATTAAGATTCCTGAAGATGACCTGACGGAATCATGACAAGACAGCTGTATAGAATTATCCTCTAATAAATGTGTGATGAAACAACAAATGGCTTTTGTTGGTATAGGAATAGAGGCGGGACAGATCCATGAAGGACTCTCTCTCTCCTCTCGGTTTGCAAGAAAAAGACTCAAATCTTGTGTCGACTTTACTGACTTTGGGGATATCGCTGAAAATACAAAGAGAGTTCCTCTAACAACATCTCAGGATATACAGAAGCTCGATTTGAGGGTCTATGAAAAAGCTGCGGAGACTGTGATGAGGGCTTTGCGCAGTCACACCTTTACTCTGAATTGGGGTGGAGATCACAGCATTGCTCTTTCAACTTTATCAGCCTTTCTTTCTCTCTATCCAGAGGGGCAAATAGTGTGGGTCGATGCGCACGCTGATCTTAACAAGCCAGATACTTCACCTACGGGTAATTTCCATGGCATGCCGCTTTCGTTTCTGATGGGGCTCAACTCTTGCTCTTTACCGGCTCTGTTTAAAACAAATCTGAAGCCCTCTCAGTTGATATATGTCGGGTTGCGATCTCTAGATCCTTATGAACAAGAGACCATTCAAAAACTTGGAATTACATATTTTGACATGAAATTTATTAGACAATACGGAATGCGAAAGGTTTTAGAAGCTATTCAATCTCAAGTGGGATCTAAGCCGACTCATGTTAGTTTTGATATTGATAGTTTGGACCCAGTCGTGGCTCCTTCAACAGGAGTTCCTGAAACTCAGGGTCTCAACCTGGATGAAGCAAAAATTCTATCATCTTTTTTGGCGCATAAAACACACTGCAAATCGCTCGACATTGTAGAGGTAAATCCTTTCATAGGAACTTTAAATGAAGTGGAGCAAACGTATCAGGCTGCATTTATTTTTTTAAATAACTTCATTCTTAACAAGAGGGGGAAGAATGTTGGAAAGTTTCAATCAAATCAAAGAAAATCTTCAACTCAGGAAAAACGGGATTTTTCGATTTCAATCTAAAAATAGAATTCATCTTGAGTTCGGTCCCTATGTTTTAAAAACAGCTGAGAACTCAGATGAGCTTATTGAAAGCTTCAAATTAAGAAATGAAGTTTTCAATGTGGAGTTTAGAGGTCTTAAAAAAACAAAGCTCGATTTTGATAAGTATGACGCTATTTTCGATCATCTTTTAATTGTTCATGCTCCAACTCAGAAGATTATTGGAACGTATCGATTGCTTTGTTCGGATGATCCTCTAACCTCTTATTCGGCGAATGAGTTTCATTTAGCAGGCCTTTATAGCTCTTTTGTTGGACCTTATTTGGAGTTGGGGCGTGCTTGTATTCACCAGGACCATCGTCGTGGAGCTGTCATTGCTCTGTTGTGGCGCGGAATAGCGGAGTACATGAAGTTAACAGGGGCTCAGACTCTTTTTGGATGTTCAAGCCTTAAAGTTAATGATTCACGTCGTGCAGCTCTGGTTTATTGCTACTTGCAAGCTCAAGGATCAGTTTTAGACAAAGGGTGTTACCCTCAGAGGGATTTCACTTTTGATGATTTCGATGTCTGGACGCATTACTTTCGCAATGGATTGACGGAAGCTCAGGCTGAAGAAGCAAAGGAAATCATCCCCTCTCTTCTCCATTCTTACTTGAAGCTGGGTTCCAAAATTCTAGCGCAGCCCGCTTTTGACCGGGATTTTGACTGTCTTGATTTTCTAACAGTCTTAAATCGCAGTGAGCTATCAGCTAGCATAGACCGTAAGTTTAGTGTGAATAAATAAGACTGCTATTTCGTTCTTGTTCCAAGCTTTCTCAGTCGATATAGTGAATAACGATGTCGATGGATGATAAGTTAGTTCTCTTTCTATTTACAATTGGGCTATTGGTCACATTTTTTACTGGCGGAGCCCTTATCTATCATTTTCGCAAACATTCAGGTGAAGATAAGGGCGTCATGCAAGACAAAGAGGAAACATGACGGATCGTCGTGATTTTCTTAAATTGGCATCACTCAGCATGTTGCCACTTATGGATGGAATGGCGGCAGAGGCCAAGCAACCTAAAAAATATTCAGGTAAAGTGATGGTCATTACGGGAGCTACTTCCGGGATAGGTGAGGCGACGGCGCGGGCTTTTGCAGATCAAGGAGCCGATGTTTATTTTTGTGGCCGTCGAAAAAACCTGGGCGAACAAGTTGAGAGTTCTATTAAAAAAAAAGGTGGACAGGCTCATTACATACAGACAGATGTGAGAGATGAAAAACAAGTCGACGCATTTTTTTCTCAAATTTTTAAAAAAACAAAAAAAATTGATTTTGCTTTTTTAAATGCGGGAATTGCGCCACTTCCAACCCCATTACATAAAACCTCTACGCACGACATGCAGGACATTATGAACACTAATTTTTATGGTGTAGTCTACAGTATGCGAAAAGTTTTGCCATCGATGATGGAGCAGAAATCAGGTGTTATTCTGATTTCATCCTCTATGGGGGTTCGTCGGGTTATAAATTGGGAAAGTATATACTCGGGAAGCAAGATGGCTTTAAATGCCTTGATTCAGCATGGAGCTCAAGAATATCGAAAATATAATATTAGATGTGTAGGACTCGAGCCTGTAGGCGTTCGAACCCCTATGTTGGAAAGGCATGCACAGTTTTTAAAGCTACCCATTGAAAAACTGGGTAATCCTGCTACAGGGCGTCTTATTGAACCTTCAGAAATTGCAGATTTAGTTCTAAATTTATGTGAAGGCGACAACTGTAGACTTATCAATGGAATGAGTCTCGACTTGTCTGAAGGCGGCTCGAATGAACTGATCTTCTTTACAAAAAAATCTCCATCTAAAACGACATCGTAAACATGGGGTCTGCTCAAAAACCACAAATTATACTTCTTTCAGATTCATTAAGTTTTGGAGAGATAGGCAATACCCGATATATGGGGACCTATTCTTTGGCAGGCCAGCTTGAGCAAGCGGGTTATCGTGTTTTAGTAATTGATTATTTCACACGTCATCCTCATTTTTTTAAATTTATCGAATCGTTTTTAAGTTCTGACCTTTTATTCGTGGGAATTTCGTCCACATTTTTAGCTCCTTTCGTTTCCATTAAAACCTCAAGGCCTCATCGCTCTGTTGGCGTGGATCTTTATTATAAGGGAGAACTCTGGTTCGAGGAGGGGGAAGATCTTAAGTCCTGGCTTTCGCAGTTTAAAAAACTTATCAAGACTTATTCGCCGAATTCGAAAATTGTATTGGGAGGAGCAAAAGCTCAGTTTGCAGTCTGGAGAAATCAATTTTATTCAGATATTGACTATATTTGTTTGGGACCTGCAGATCGAACTCTTGTGAAGTTGGCCTCAGCTCTTCAGAACAAATCTGAAGTGTCGCAAAGGGAGTTTAAGGGAATTCAGATACTTGAAAATAACGAGGACACCGAAAATAAATTTTGCCCTTCCATTCGCTGGTCTTCACATTTTGCCGTCCAACCAGGGGAATCACTTCCAATGGAAATATCTAGAGGTTGTGTCTTTAACTGTAAATTTTGTCACTATGATAAAAAGGAAAGTTTTCGTAAAAATTCAAATGATTTGAAGGATGAACTTATTTTTAATTACGAGAATTATGGGACTGATACCTATCATTTTTGTGATGATTGTTTTAACGATCACCCTCAAAAAGTAGAGAACTTTTGTAATACATTTATGTCTTTACCTTTTAAAATAGAGTGGGTGGCTTATTCTCGAGTTGATGTGGCAGTAAAGTTCCCCGATACCATGAGAATGATGATCGAATCAGGAGCGCGGGGTCTTTACTTTGGTTTAGAGTCCTTCAATCACCAGGTGGCGTTAAAGGCCGGCAAAGGAACTCCCACGGATAAGGTCAAAGAATTCCTAATTGATTTTAAAGAAAAGTATTCTAGAGAGTGTTTGATTGAGGGCTCTTTTATTGTGGGTTTACCTGGAGAAACTCGAGAGACTCAAATGCAAACATCAGATTGGCTAATGGAAAATCCAGTGCTGGATTTTCTGACAATTGGTCCTCTCGGGATTATGCCCTATGTGCCGGATTTAGATAAACTGACTTTTGATTATGCCGAATATTCTCGAAATCCCGAGAAGTATGGCTTTAAAGAAATAGATTATGGGAAGAGATACTGGGAACATGACACATTTAATTCACTTGAGGCCACTCAATTAGCCACTGAGATTAAAGAAAGATGGAATCAGCAATATGGATTCCAAAAAATCAAAACGATTTGGCTCTATCCACATTTGAAGTCATTAGGATATTCGAAAGAAGAAATTTTTAATCTTGTTCGAAATCAAGAATATGCAGAGGCTTTTCCCATTCTCGAGGCTGTTCAAAAATTTGATGAGCATATGCAAAACTACTGGGATTCTTTATAGGGATGATCCGTTTCACTGTCGCATTGTTCGGGATGGTACTGATGAAACTTTGTTAAGAGCTTTTGATCCCAGATGTGAGTGACAAAATGATAACGATCCTGATCGCCTAAATTAAAAATTCGATGAGGTTTGTTAATGTGAACAAAGTAATAAGCTCCATCGGCGGCCATATGAAATTTTCCGTTTTCATTTTCAAAGTAACAACCGGCATTTGTAAACAAAGGAATATGAAGCCGCACTTGATAAAACTTTTTAGACCCGTCTTGGTGCCAGGTTGATTCAGTTCTCGCTGTCAGCTTAATAATGCGGGCTCGTCTAGGATTCAACCCTTCGTCTTCGAGTTTTTGTAAAAGTCTTTTGAAAGGGTTCGTCGTCAGCTCTGTGGGTTTTGAAAAATCTTGAACTGGTGAAAGAGATTTCTCAAAATCACTTGAAGGAGTCCATTGGGGAGATCGATTATGGGGGCCATTATAAGGGCAAAAATCAAGTCCCCAGCCATCTTGATAGGAGCCATTTGTCAACTGAAGAGAACATCCGC
>DAHVKR010000329.1 GCA_027320785.1 Bdellovibrionales bacterium | reverse complement strand
TTTCACTTGTATGTGGCAATTCATACAAGTCTGGAGGGCTGGAATATTCGCGTGTTTGGATCGCTCCACTTGATTGTGGCAATACATACACTGAATATTGTGCTTGCCCACGTGCACCGAGTGATCATAGGCAATAGGTTGTTCGGGTTGATATCCTTGGTTGTAGCCGACGGATGGAAATTTACATCCGACAAGGATTTGACTCAGTGAAAGAGTCAAAATCGCAGCGGCCAAAAAACTTGAGAGTTTTCGCATAGCTTGACACACCTTTTTTAGATTCGTCTCACATTTAAAAGGTTTTAAACTTGACCTGCAAGCTGTTTTTGCAAACGTAATGAGAAAATAAGTTCCCTCGTTACAAAATAATTTGCTTAATTTGCCAGCAAAACACTCGCGGAAATTTCCTTAAAATTGATTTTTTTATGCAATGACATCGCACATCAAGAGAGGCGCAAGACAAAAAAAAGAGCTGTTGTTTTTTTGAAACAACAGCTCTGAAAAGTATCTTTGATATAAAGTCTTTAGGCTTTCGCTGAGGGGGCGTTTTTCGCTCTTTCTCGACGAACGAGCCAAGCATAGATAATCAAGAGTATATGAGCCAAAACAAAGGCCGCCACATATTGCACGCCCCCTGCTCCAAAACCATAGGTATGCAAGCCAGCTCCCAGTACAAAATTCACCCCGTACCAAGACATAATAACAAGAGCAAAGGTCGCTACACCACTGGCAATCATACCAAAATCGCGAATCATTCCAACCAAACGGCTATGAAGAACCACAATGTAGCCCAAAAGAGCAATCAAAGCCCAAGTCTCCTTAGGGTCCCAGCCCCAAAAACGACCCCAAGAATAGTCAGCCCACACGCCTCCTAAAATAATTCCAGGAGCTAAAAAGACTACTCCGATTTGAATGGCGCGATAAACAGACTGAGCTAAGGTTCGAATCTCTTCTTTAAATTTTTTCTCGTCGCGGAGGTAGTAAAAAAGCCCCAAATCGCCAAGAGCCATAGCTAAAAAGAAGGCCGCATAACTAATGGTAATGGTCAGGACATGAATCGTGAGCCAATAATTACTCCTGAGAACAGCTTGCAAAGGCTGTATAGAATTATCCAAAACAATCGGTGCTGAATCTGCCACAATCATACAAAAAGTGGCGACCATGGCACCCGCAAATAATAGAAATTTATTCTTCATGAAGTAGGTCAAAGCCGATGCGAAAACGATAGCTCCAAAAGCCACCCAAACCACCGTTTCATAGATGTTTGTAACCGGCGGATGCCCCGTCAAGTAAGACCTGAGAGAAAAGCCAAAAATATGCAGAATCACTCCAAAAACAATAGAAACATAGGCCGCTTTTTGAGCCCACGCTTGGCCAAAAACCCAAGCCAGTAAAAAAAGAATAAGAGCCACGCCATACATTAATGCGGCCCACCCGAAAGGATGAAACTCATTAAAGAAAACCTCGACCTTCATGTTTGTAGGCGTGGTCATTTTATATACGCCCGCAGACTTCTCGAAAGCCTGCACAGCCTCATCTAATTTTTTCTCTTGATCACGATGAGATGAAGAGTCTCCCTTCATCTCGGCTCCAATCATATCAACGAAAGCTTTTGTGATCGTGAGAAACTGATTTTGGTAGGCTTCCGGCAGCTCTGCCACTGAAATCCATGTGTCACCGTTCGGGTTTGGTAAAACCTTGAGCAATCGACCGGCGGCAATTTCTGTAAAAACAAAGTACTGATTTTCCAGTCGCTGAAGAGCTTGATAGTAAGGCGTGAGCTTCTCTTTACTTTCCCTTTTGTCATTAAGCTCACTCATCAAACCTGGGAAGGCTTCGTTGGAAAAGATCTGATCCCCACGAAATCGTTTTTGATCCTTAGGAAGTCCCAAACGTTTCTTCACATCTAAGTTAGAAACTTGAAATATTTCTTTCCCTTGCCAAACTTCGGGAGTCAGCATCCACGTCATGATCACTTCATAAGCAGGGCGACCTTCGTACTTATTACTTCCGTATACAACTTCCAAATGCTCACGAGCAAAACTATCAAAAGGCTTGATTCGCCCTCCATCCTGAACAGGCAGAGTTTGAATCTCATTAAAGGCTTGCGCTGAATACCCACCCAATAAAAGACTCACGAAAACAAGAAGAGAGGCTACGAATCCTTTTTGGAAGACCATAAAGAGCTCCTTTTAAAGTAAAAGAGTAAAATAATTCCCAAAGACATCACAAGCGAACCAAAGTATTTCAAAAAGCGCCCAGGATCATAGTTAACTGATAAAACGCTCGCTACAGGACGCCCCATCTGATCATTTTGAAAGCTTGCTTGGTAAAATGTCAGACCTTTGTACTTCATCGGCTCGTTCATCGAAATCACCTGATTATTCAAGCCTGGCACACTCACAATAC
>DAHVKR010000328.1 GCA_027320785.1 Bdellovibrionales bacterium | reverse complement strand
TACGATCCGCTTCCTTGACAATGGCATTTAACAAAACGTTAGGTGTCGCCGATCCCCCATGAACAAAAACTCTATGGCCAGAACGGACTGATTGAATGGCCTCTCGCGCAGACAAAACCTTTCCCATTAAATAGCTCCACTTTTTGAATGGGGCTATGATGGATTATAAAGGTAGTGTCGGTGAAGATATTTTCTACCGATAGTGAGAATTTCGCTGTCCAGCATTTTATCCACACGCTCAACCCCAATCATTTTTCTTAAAAATTGAGAAGCATGTCGTTCAAGGTAGCTCACAAAATTAACAGGCCCATAACTAGGTCCCATTAAAAGCATGGTCTCAAAGGGGCTTTCCTTCATTTTCTCTGTGAGCTGTGAAAAGAATTTTTCCTCATCAGTTTGAGTTCGAGGGTGATTCTTCCCAAGTGTTTCATCTGGATGACGTACACCATGATAGTGAAGTTTTTCAACCTGGATACTGTTCGCATCCACATGGAAAAGCCGGGCTTCATCTGATGTCATCCAAATAATAAGTGCAGCCATAAGGAAACTCCTTTAGGAGTCTAAAGAGCAATTCTGAAGCCAAGTCTTATCGGCGGAAAAATGCCTACAGATCAACTTTGAGACAAAATGACCCAACTCCTCCCACTGAAGGAGAGGACAATTTAGCTCAGTTTGAAATTGAGAATGGAATCGCCCGAGGCAGGCTCACAATAAATCGCGTATGGGGACTTTTAGAATCATATTGCAGCTCACCCTTATTTTGGTGAAGCAAACCCTGAGAAATACTTAAGCCCAAGCCCGTCCCGTACTGAACCCCTTTAGTTGAGAAAAAGGGGTTGAACATTTTCTTTTGAGTTTCCTTCGAAATTCCACTTCCACTGTCCGTCACAGATATTTCGACTTGATCTGCCTTCTCTTCCACATCAATCTGAACCCACTTTTCTTTTAAAGACTGAACGGCATCGAAGGAATTATTGAGTAGGTTCACAAGAACTTGAACAATTTGATGACTCTGGCAATTCACTTTGAGATCTGGTTTAACATCTCCCTTTTTAAGAGAAACTCCATGATTGTAGAAGCGAAACTGACAAAGCTCGAGAGCATCCCCTAAAAGCTGGCTCACTGTTATTTTTTCCATGGGTTCTTCTTCCTGATGGTGAGCCATGGTTTTCATACTCTTCACAATCTTTGCGATTCTCTGTCCTGTGATTTCAATGGTATCCGCCACACGAAGCATTTCCTCACGGTTCAGCTCTTTTTCCTCTAACATGGATTTCATCATTTCAACACGCCCTAAAATCACAGCTAAAGGGTTATTAATTTCATGGGTAATCGCCGCAGCCATTTCTCCAATAGCCGATAAGCGAGAAGCTGCAATCAATTTTTCCTGCTGATCCGTAATGACCCTCTGAGCCTCCTTCAGAACGGTGATATCGTATCGAATGGATAGATATTGAAGAGGCCTCCCCCGCTCGTCTAAAAAAGGGACAATCGTGGTATAAACCCAGTACAATTCCCCATTTTTTTTTCGATTACAAATCTCGCCCTTCCAAACTTTTCCCGAAGCAATGGTCTTCCAAAGATCGACAAAAAAACTTTTGGAATGGCATCCTGAGTTCACGATTCTATGATTCTGTCCAACAAGCTCCACAGCTGAATAGCCCGATATCTCGCAAAACTTTTCGTTCACACTCATGATGGTGCCCTTGGCATCTGTCGTCGCAACAATGGCCGCCTGGTCCAAGGCGTACTTTTGATCAGACAGCTGCTTTAAAAGTTCCTGAGTAAATTGCATGACTTAGCTCCTTCACTCAAATGTGATACACGGGCCCACTTATACCCTCTAAAACGCTCTTGGTAAATTTTTTTATAAACCTGCTGAAGATTATTTGTGCCTCGAAAAGAGTGTGCTACAAGGAGAGAATTATGTCACTAGGTTCAATAGTCGTAATTGATGATGATACAGAAATGCGCTCCATGGTCACAGACCATTTAAATCGCCAGGGCTACCAGGTAAAAAGTTTTGGTTCAAGCCTGGAGGCTGTCCAGTACCTTTCCTCTCAAAGTTTAGAGGCCCTTGGAACTGAGTTGGTCCTAACCGATCTTCGCATGCCGGAACTGGATGGCCTTGATGTCCTCCAGCAAATTAAACGCCTTCCTCAACAAGTTCCGGTGATCATTATGACCGCCTTCGCCACAGTTGATACGGCTATTGCGGGGCTTCGCCGCGGGGCCTTTGACTACCTCACAAAACCTTTCAAGTTAACCGAGCTCACTCTCACTATCGAAAGAGCTCTCGATTTTCATCGTCTTAAAACTCAAAATCAAACTCTGACTTCGGAAGTTCACAAAAAGTGGAATCGACAAAGCATCGTGGGGAAAAGCTCCGCTATGCAAACAGTGTTTGATTTAATCGAAAGA
>DAHVKR010000327.1 GCA_027320785.1 Bdellovibrionales bacterium | reverse complement strand
AGCCCATGGCCTTGATATCTGGCATGAAGTCGTGCAACACGGTCTGTACACCTGTTTCGACATTGATGGCCATCATCTTCATGATGATGGTGCCGCCAGATTCACGGTTGTCGATGTACACAAGACGCGTGGGGTCTGTTTTCGACCAATAGAACTGCTCGATATCGGGCGGGTTGATCGGCAGCCATTTAATGAACTTGTACGTCGTGCCATCGAACATCGCGTATCCGGTCTGCGCCCCCGAATTGCGCGCATCGGTGACGTAGAGAATGAACCGCGACTCATCGGCATTCCAGGCCTGCGCCGTCGGATAAGCCGGAATGCTGACGCCAGCGCCCCAGTCGGCGAGGCCGTCCGTTACACGCGTGATTTTGACGCCGAAGTCGGGATCGATGACCGTTTGACCCTTGGCCGGTTTTGCCAGTGGCGAATAGTTCACCAAAGTCTTACCTGTGACAGGAATCCCGTCGCACAGATTGACCGGAGCCGACGAAACCGTGGCAGCATTGCCCGGGGTTGTCACAACCGTTTCGCCACCACCAGAACTCAGAGTAGAGGCCTGATCCACAGAGCCCGGACTACTTAGAGGAAATCCATTCTTTGCACAGTTTTGAAAAGAGACGACGAGAGCAAATAGCCCCAACGACAGTAACAAATAGCGAATACGCTTTGTCATGGTTCCCCCTACTCTTGATTGTCGCCTTTCACTTAAGTATTTTAAAGAATTATAAGATTTTTGAATCAAGATGAGACAGGTGAATGATTCGATCGCATCCCAGACCTCGAAGAGTGCTCAATAAATAAATTTAAATGAGTTTTCACTCGACTGAGTCCTTGCCCACTAAATTCCAAAAGCGAGTGAAAGAATGAATAATTTCTTATGAAGATAAGACTGATCTTCATAAGAAATGAGAGGTCCCAATCTTAAATCTGAAAGCATTGATGTAGTACTTTTAGAAAAATGATATGTATACCCTAAATCAATTCGGGTTTTTGAATAACCTAAGTAGGTATAAGAGGGAATAACAATCCATCGATTTTTATCATCCGGGCTGTAAAGAAAAGTAAACTGTATTTTTGGAGCTGATTTTATTTGGGAGAGCGATTCAATTTTTTCTAAATTAAATATCAATTCAGGCAAAAGCTGTAAATTTGAAGTTAGGTCGAAATCACGCCCCAAACCTATTCCATAACGTACAACAGAGGGAGTTTGCTGATCATAAACCTGAAGTCCTCCAGATGTTGTTAACCAAAAAGTATTGTTGGAGCTATCCTCAAGAGCCGATTTAAAATCAAATGCCATTTCTTTGACAGCATCATAACCAATTCCAACATGCCCTAACTCATATCCATTTTTAGGAAGTACGCCACCCCCAATTATATAATGAGGCAGCACAGATGCCGCAGCTGCAAGCGCCGCTACTCCAAATATTTGACCTTGAGAACTACAAGAATTTTTAGAACCACATACACTTTCATCATTTGATAATCCATAAGCACGCATACTCAGAGTTGTAAAAAACAGAAGGCTCAACAGCAGAACATTTCTGGAGACCCAATATCTTTTAGTTTTGACGGATAAAATAAATGAGCTTCTCACTCTCTTCAGTTTGGGATGAGAATCAATGAATAGCAAATAAATGCCCTCTCCTTTATTCATACTCAGCCGTTACAATACGGCCACAACCCCACGGCTTGAGGAAACTCCCGCCATTTTTTCGTTTTCTTGAGCAAAACTTTTTCTTTTCATAATTAGACTCAATTTAATCTTTGTTAGCAAGTTCAATGTTCTATTTCGGCGTCGCCTTGCAAAGGTGACGGTCGCGGGTTTGAGCCCCGCCCCCGCTCCAAAAAAATAATGCGATATTCTTACTTTTTCCTTGGATCTTCTGGACGCTCTTGAGCGTTAATATAGGTCGCGACATCCCAAGCCTCTTGATCGGAAAGTTGTCCAGGGTTTCCAAAGGGCATATTGTGCTTGATGAAGGCTGCTGCCTTTTTGATATTATGCATACCAGCCCCCGAATTATAGGAGAACTTGCCCCAAAGCGGAGGAAACATCACCTCATTTTGAAGCATCTGACCTTGTCCATCAGCGCCGTGGCAAACTTCGCAATGTTTGGAATAAACCTGTGCACCACGCTCAGCAGATGGTTGCAATGCAGACTCCTTCAATAACTTGAAGCCTTGCCCTTTCAGTTTTACTCCTGTGGGTGCCTTTTCGGCTAACCAATGAATGTAACTTTGCAAGTCTATTAAAATTTTTGACTGAGCCTCTGGAGCATGACCTATTTTCGATTGAGCGGCATTTTCAGAGTAAGTGAAGCATCCTTGTAATCTCATGGCCATATCATTGATACGGTTGTTTTTCTTTCGATACTTAGGATAAAGTCCCCAGGCAGCCCACATAGGTGCAGAGTAAG
>DAHVKR010000326.1 GCA_027320785.1 Bdellovibrionales bacterium | reverse complement strand
ATGATACTAATGTGGAAGCCTGGGAAGTAATACCTGAAACAAAAGGTCTTCATTTTGAGTCCTTAGCTCCCACATATGACTCACCCGTGCTTCGTGGTTTGTAGGAGGTCGTTGTGAAAGAATGGTTATTATACTGTATTCTCTGTAGTGTGATTTATGCCTTGAGCGCGCAAGCTCAGCCTCATCGTCAAGAGATGACAGCCAATGTGATTTATTGGAATCAGGCTAAATTACCGGTTTTGGATTGCACCGTGGCTTTACCCAATATTGATTCTGCCATTGGAAGAGGGGCCACCCTCAATTTAGGGCGCGCTTTACAGGCGAAGGGTTACACTCCTCTATTGAGTCGAGGTTTGCAAATTCAAGGTCTTTCACAAGCAGATTCTGCAGGTCACCAAGTTATTGAGTACTATACGGATCGCAACTTTAAACAACTGAATCGTAATGGACAAAATAGTTTGTATCTAAGCTTAACGGGTATTCGCTCGGTGATGATGAGAACAGAGAAAAAGCATAAATTTACTTTGAGGCTTCATACCATTGGTCGAGCTAAAGAAATTGCCAAATCTATTCAAATTGGAACTCTAGGTGAAAGCAGTTTAAATGTTCAGGATTTGCCGAACTGTCAGCCTCAAGATTTAGAATAGTTTATTGTCCTAAGAAAAACATATATTCGTTGCCACGCACTTGATTCAAAAAGCCAGGGGTTTTGCCTGGCACATCTGATTTTCCATAAAAAGGACGAGACTGAGCTAATACAAAGCAGCCTAAATCGAGATTGTTCATAGCACTATCCGAGGTATGACATAGAAACTCTGAGTCCTTCTCTTGCTCATGGGAGCGCGGAAAGTTCATAAATGATAAAACAACGTACTTCCTACCCTGCAAAGCCGATTTCATTTGCGAAACGGGCGATTGCAAAGAAATTTGAGTCACATAAATGTTGGGAGCAATGACAATTATTTTCTTCTTGTCCCCAATATTTCGAACTCCTTCGATTAAACGGCCGGAATCTTTTGAAAGATCTAATGTCAGTTCTGGATTCATCGCCTTCATGTCTGGGATCTTTTCAACCATGGTGGGATCCTCAATTAAGATAGCATCTTGGGATTGCCTCAACCATTTTGCCAGATTCAGACTGGCCTCAACTTGAAGAGCGTTTCCAGGGCTGGGGCCAAGAAAGTAAATTTGGTAGGGTTGAAGTTCTTCCCGAAGGCGCATTTCAACAGCATTGGAAACCTCCAGGCTATTGGCAAAATAAGACCACTTAATATAAGGGATCGTTTTGCCCTGAAGTCCAAAATAAAGGCTCGCCGTGATACCTAAGCTAAATACAACAATTACACCCGTCCAATAATACCATTTTCCCATATGTCATTCCTCAGCTGCTTAGGACTTACCCCTGTTTTGAAAGGAGGTCCAGCCGGCCCGACATTGCGCATATTGGCGAATGACCTGATTCGCCTTAAAAAGGGGGCTGGACTTGATCACCGAAAGGGACAGGTACCGGGAAAATGCAAAATAAAGAAAATAGTCAGCCTTCGGGCTCTTCTTATCTCACCATTGGTTCTGGCCGAGTCGCTCGGCATCTTTCATTTTATTTTGAGATTTTGAAAATACCTTTTCAAACTTGGAATCGCTCTCAGCCGCTTGAGGAGCTCTCAACAAAGCTTTTGCTCAAACCAACAGTTTTGCTCGCCATTTCAGATCAAGCCCTGTTTCCCTTTTACCAAGAACATCTTCAAGGGTTCAAAGTTGTGCATTTTTCAGGAGCCCTTCACTTTCCAGATATGATCGCCTGCCATCCTCTGATGACTTTTGGACCTACACTTTATGATTTAAGTACCTACCAAAATATTCATTTTGCTTTAACAGGTGCCTCTTCTTTACAAGAGATCATTCCTGAACTTTCAAACCCTTCCTTTGTGATGAGGGCTGAAGATAAGGCTCTTTATCATGCGCTCTGTGTTCTCAGCGGAGCGGGAACTCAAACGCTCTGGTCTTTGTGTCAAAAGCAACTGCAATCCTTGAACGTCCCGCCAGAGGCTTTCTTGGGATATATTCGTCAGATCTTTAATAACTATCAATCTCTAGGAGCTCAAGGGCAAACAGGTCCTTGGGGACGGAAAGATCTACTCACCATTCAAAATAATTTAATGGCTCTCGAGGAAAGAAACCCACTTTTAATGAGGGTCTATCAACTTTTACAAGAAGGTCACCATGACAATCACTGATTTCGTAGCCAAAAAAGCAAAGGGAGAAAAAATCTCCATGATTACGTGTTACGATTCCACCTTTGCCAAACTCATAGATCAAACATCCATTGATTCTGTTCTTGTTGGCGACTCCGCCAATATGGTCATGCACGGAGAAAAAACGACTTTGACCATTTCAACTCAAATGATGGCCGCTAATATTCAAGCAGTCTCGAAGGGTC
>DAHVKR010000325.1 GCA_027320785.1 Bdellovibrionales bacterium | reverse complement strand
GTCCAAAGGGCCCGCCCAGTTTCGGCCCACCATAAAAACTAGAACGGGAATGGCCGCAACCATAAGCCAAGTTGCCTTATGAGTTAAAAGAGAAGCTAAATTTTGAGGAAGTTGGGAATATCGAAGGCCTGCTAATGAAAGGAAAAGTAGACTGAGGGCAGACAGAAGATAGGCAGACAGGCAAAATAAGCACAGGGAGCCCAGTTGGGTCACGGAGATCAGACCCATCACAACAGAAGCAGTTACAATCACAAGCGATAAAGAGAGAGTTAAAGAGGCCCAGTAGTCTTCGGCATCTTGTCGAAGGACAAGGATAACTTGGCTGAGTAAAAAAACAAGGTTGGTCATCAGTCCCCAAAGGGCAATGGGGAAGCCTAGAAGTTGAGCATAGGGTGAAAGGCTAACAGCATCGCAATTCCATATTCCACCTAGATTGCAAAGGCTTTTACCCGTGGCCTCCGCACCTTCTAAAAGGAAAAACTTATGGGTGAGGTAGGCATGTAGCCCAAGGGCTACAACAGTGAATAAGATATTGATGTATAAAAATTTCGTTTTTAACATAATGATGAGTATCTCAACATGAATTCAGTGAGTGTGCAAGATTGATGCGAAAAGAAAGTAGACTGCAGCAAAAAGTTAAAAAAGAGGTCTTGGCAAGGTCTATAGAGGCTCTTAAAAAAGAGCTTTATGAAAAAATGAAAGCCCAGGTTTCAGACCGTTTGGGGCTTCAAGATCGAGAAATTTTAAAATCGCAGAAAGCTTTTCAGTCTTTTTTTTCAAAAAGCTGGAAAGCATCTAGCCGCCGTCACCTCTTGCAAAGAATCAAGGCTTCGGATCTTATTTTTTGGGGCGACTTTCATGGTGTGCGACAGTTCCAAAATAATGTTCTACGTTGGTTAAAAAAAGTAGATCTTTCTAAACGACCAGTCGTCTTGGCTTTGGAGGTTCTCGGAAGTCATCAGCAAAAATGGGTCGATCAGTATTTACAAGGAGACCTATCAGAAGAAGTTTTTCTTGAGAAAGTGAAGTGGAATCAGAACTGGGGTTTTCCTTGGATTTATTACCAACCTCTTTTTCGGTGGGCTCGTGAAAATAAACAGGTTCTTCGGGTTATAAATGCTCCGGGACGTCATGTTTCTTCCTCAAAACGAGAAGAATGGGGTGTGCGACAAATTCGAGAAATTCGCGAAACCTATCCAGAGGGACAAATTTTTGTACTCTATGGTGAGTACCATCTTCTCCCTCAAGGATTTCCACGATGGCTTAAAAAGAATCGATTAAACTCTCGAACTCTCTATATATTTCAAAATTCAGAATCTCTGTATTTTCGTTTTCAAAAGAAAAAGATTCATATTGAAGGAGAGATATTTAAAAAAAGTGAGCAGTTTTTCTGTTTGCAAAATGTATCGCCTTGGGTGAAGTGGCAAAACTATCATCTTTTTTTAGAATCCCAAGCGGATTCTGACATGGAGGATGATTTTGATTTTACAGAACACATTGTGAAGTTATCGGAAGTTTTATCGAAAACCCTGCAGCTCCCCTTTAACTCGAATCGATACTCGGTTTTTACAGCAGAAGATCGAGCCCTCTGGGAGCACTTGAAAAAACTGCCGGATTCAGAGTTTTCTTTTTTTGAGGCTTTGGTGGAAGAAGGGATGAGTTTTGTTCACCCCGATGGGGACTGGGCTTTTCTGGGTAGAATTTCGGCCAACGAGGTTGCTAGTCTTGCTATGCAAACTTTGATTTTTCAGTACAACCCTCGTCTCCGATGGACTGCCGGAGAGGAGATCTTGGAAATATCAAAAATTTGGATTTACTCGCTTTCTTATTTTGGTTCAAAACTTGTGAATCCCCATCGAAAAACGCCCTCATTATTAGATTTGCAAAAAAAGTCTCGAAGTCTGTCGGTACGTCCTCTTGAGAGACAAGCTGCTCGTGTGGCTCTTCACTATCTTTTGAGACAATCTCTTGGCGAGAGTCTGAATCTCAATCGCCAACCCGCTTCACAGGCTCTCCATTTTCAAGCACTCAGGTGGGTCGCAGGTCTATGGGGCGAAAAAATATATAATGCGTATAGCCAGAAAGGGCTGAGCTTAAAAATACTTAAGAGTTTTCTTGCAAAGAACCCTCGAGATCCTCAGTTTCAAGTCGTTTTTCAGGATTTCTACGAACTTATTGAGGAGTTTTAGTTTTTCTTGGAAACACGAGTGCGAAACTCTTTTCCTGGTTTAAATCGTGGTACAGGGATGCCCGGAATTTCAGCATACTCTCCTGTCTTAGGGTTTCGGCCAGGGCGAGCTTTTCTTTCCATGCGGACAAAGGATCCAAAGCCTACGAGTTTTACGTCTTCGCCCTTTGAAACCGTCTTTTGAATAAGTTCGAGTGTGGCATCCAACATCTGTTCTGTTTGCGACTTTGGACAACGAAGTCTTTCTGATAATAGA
>DAHVKR010000324.1 GCA_027320785.1 Bdellovibrionales bacterium | reverse complement strand
CTCTCGATGCGGCCCGCCGGTTATCGCTTTATGGTGTGAATCCTGAGTCTTCCGTTGTGGTCATTGGAGATGGAAACGGGGATGAACAGAAACTAGCTTGGGATTTTGTACAGTTGGGTGTGAAAAAAGTGGAAACTCTGAAAGCCAGTGTCTTTAGAATGATGAATCGGACGGTGGAGGCCCCTCATCGGAATGTTTCCATATGGAAGCCCGATACGCGCTATGGTGAAATCAGCTCAAAAGATTTTTCAAAAAAGATGGACTCATTCAGGCCTAATTACTCAAGAGCCCGTCGATCTGCATTGCAGGGAGTCCCTCTTTTCGCGCTTCAAGAACGAGTTCTGGTGATGACCTTTCAGACGGATTGGAAGGAAAGATCTGATTATTTATTTGCAGATGTTCACGCTTTTCACGATCAGGGTCTTTTTGATGATAAGGGTTTGTTGGACCCTCTTGCTTTTCAAAAAGAAAATGGCGTTCTGGATTTTTCAAAATATGATGTTGTTTTTTTGCTGGACTCATCTACACAAAAAGAAGCTCATGCTTATGCTCTCGCAGAGATGGGCGCTCGCTCACTCTATTTAGTTCGATCTCGGTAGGTTAAGCCGCTCTCATTTTAAAAAGAACGGAATGCATGGCTTTCAGCATTTCAGGATCGTATCGACCTGCCAGTTTTTCTTTCATCATGGTGAGGGCATCTAAAGGTGACATGGGCTTGTTATAGGATCTCTGTGTGGTCATGGCATCATAGGTATCGGTCAGAGCTACGATGCGAGCGAAGGGATGAATTTCCTGTCCGCGAATTTGTTGTGGGTATCCATTTCCTTCCCAAGATTCATGATGCTCAAAAGCGGCCGCCTTTATGGCATCCGAGACATCTGGATGTTGATTGAGAATTTGCAGGCCATAAGTTGCATGCATTTTCATTTGAGCCCACTCGGCATCATCCAAAGGTCCCTTTTTGCATAGAATATCCAGGCTGACATTTCTTTTGCCGACATCGTGAAAGAGTGAGCCCAGCCCGAGCTCTTCAAGAGTTTTTTTATCATATCCCAAGACAGCGCCCAGTCCGAGTGCGTATATACTCACATCAAGAGAGTGATTGTAGGTATAGAAATCATGACCTGATAGAGAAAGCATAAAATGCATGCTTTCAGGATGAGACTCCATGAAATCGATAAAGTCAGCAACGATGGGTTTGGCATCGTCCAAAGCTTGATGAACGTCAGGAACCTCAAAAAGATCTTCCATAATGGCAATGGAGGACTCTCTCAAAATTTTGGCTTTTTGTTCAGGCGTGAGTTGGTTGGAATTCATTTCTTCGCGAACCCAAGCTCGATAAAGTTCTTTATCAGAGGTCCTAACGAAAAAAGAATCCCCGGTATCTCGATTATGGAGAGTTTCAATCTTTCCATTTGAAATACGGTCGCCGATTTTGAGGTAAAGATAGTACTTTCCGTCAATTAAAATATAGATATTAAATGTGGTCACCTTATCAGGACGAATTGTCGAAAGCCGTATACGAAAGTATGAGTTATTATCCATTGTCATCCATTTTGACATATCGGATGTTGACCGGGACATTTAAAAGAGCAAAATAAAATCAGGACATGGCCATTAGTCTAGAGACATCAATTCAGTATTTAAAAGGGGTGGGCCCCAAACTTGCGGAGCTTTTTTCACGAAAAGGTCTTAAAACGGTACAGGACTTAATCGAATTTTATCCTCGGTCCTACGAAGATCAGCGACAAGCTCGCAATATTGCCTCTCTTCAGCCAGGCGAAACCGTGAGTTTAAAGGCTCAGGTTGTGAAGGTGAGTAGTATTCCCTTAGGAAAGTCTCGTCGTCGTATATACGATGTGGCCTTAAAGGATGCCTCAGGAATTATTCACTGCAAATTTTTTCGAGTTCCCTACAAAGGATACTTTGAACGATTTTCTCCTCTCAAGGAAGTTCGTATTGTGGGGGAGGTCAAAAATTACCGGGGACGAATTGAGTTCCACCATCCTGATATTCGAGATATCGAGCCAGATGAGGAGTTGCAAGATCAACTGATCCCTCTTTATACAGAGCTTGAGGGAATGAGTTCTAACAAAATCATGAAGCTTATCCGTTCGGCCATGTCGCAAGTTCAGCCTTGGCCCTCCGAGAAATTCCCAGCAGATCTTCTTAAAAAATATCAACTTCTTTCTAAGCAACAAGCCTGGATGGATATTCATCTGCCTCAACCGGAACAAGCTGCCGATCTATTGGCTTTTCAGTCTGCGGCACAAAAAAGAATTATTTTTGAGGAATTTTTTTGGCTCGAACTTTTTTTAGCGACGAAGAAGGCGGGGCTTCAAAGGCAGAAAGGGCCCTGTATTGAAAATGATCAAAAATGGGTTCGAAATGTTATTCAGAACTTACCTTTTAAAATGACGGGAGCTCAAGAACGAGCCATTCGGGAAATTCAAAAAAGCTTAG
>DAHVKR010000323.1 GCA_027320785.1 Bdellovibrionales bacterium | reverse complement strand
CATATTTTATCTTTGGGCCTGGGTTTAGGCTATATTGAAATTCTAGCTGCGGCATTTTCACTACGGGCACGGAAGAGATATTATTTGCAATCCTTCGAGACGATAGAGGGACTGCGAGATCAATTTCGAAACTCTTTTCTATCCGAGAGCTCTTTTGAAGAAAAAGGTGTTTATGGAGAAATACTTCAAAGAGCCTCTGAACTGATTCAGATCCCGCAAGACGAATTAAACCTTCGTATAAAAAATGATTTAGAAGCTGAAAGCCTTCTTTTACAAGGTAACTTTGTTGATGAGGCCCCTCAAATCATCTCTTTTGATGTTCTTTGCTACGATGCC
Source organism: Bdellovibrionales bacterium (assembly GCA_027320785.1). GTDB lineage: Bacteria > Bdellovibrionota > Bdellovibrionia > Bdellovibrionales > Bdellovibrionaceae. The sequence goes on along the minus strand of DAHVKR010000323.1, from coordinate 2,130 downwards.
TTTAGCAAGAAAACCAGTCCGGAGCTTTGGGATGAAGAGTGGATGACTTCCTTTTTTCAGAAGGGAAGCCCAGGAAGCTGTATTAGCTCTTACGCCAGTAATGGCCCATTTAAAAGAGCTCTCACGCGAGCGGGTTATCAGGTAGAGGTGCTTGAGGGCTTCCAAGGAAAAAGAAATCGAACATGGGCTCTGAAGCCTCTCTAATTATTTTCTAAATTTTTGAGCGTAAGCAATAACTAGAGATTGGGATTCTAGGGGTAAATTGACAAAGCGTAATCCCCAGGTTGAATCATCTTGTCGATAGAGGGCTTCGCAAGTGCAGGTTAGAGGTGTTGGAAGTTGAGGACTTTCAATCGTCCCTTTTAAGAGATCTCCCACGCTCACTCCTTGTGCTTCTAAGATTCCAAGACCTCCCTCACTAATGCTCGAGAGTAAAGCTTCGTAGATAGCCCCCTCTTTTTCGTAACGAAAAACGCCCGACAGAGGGACTCGCAAGTGAGATCGACGTGTAATGCCAACTTCTTCAACAATAGTGGGATGAGAGTAAATGCTTTTCCAGTCTGTATCTCCCTCTTGAAAGATCAGAACTTCACCGGCGTTAGGGTGGGACTTTAAAACTTGAATCAGCTGGTCATAGGTAAAGGGGCCCGCTTCATAATCCCCCTGTTTCAGACGCCATTGCGGTTTCATATCGTTTTGGAGGCTTGATAGAATATCGTCTAAACTTTGAAGTGTTCTCTTCCAGTCTTCAGGTTTGACCCATTCGCTAAGTCCATGCCCCCAAACGAGTCCTTCTGGGTTCTGTGAGGCCAAAGAATCAATTTCAGATTCGGCATAAGGACCTTTCACTTCATTATTAAGCAGGAAAAACCATTTATTTGAGTTTGTCATTCACTCCTATTGTGAAGAGATGTGGTGTTGACGACAAGTTCTCAGGAAAACGGAGCGACGCATTAAGAATGGGTGACTGCAGCCGCTCTTATCCCTAGTATGGGATCTGCATGGCAGATACATCATCTCAGTTTCACGCAGACGCCGATCCGCACGGTGAGGGTGGGCACTCGTCTCATTCTCAATCGACTCGTCAGTTTTTACTCCTTGCTTTAGGAGCTCTCGGAATTGTTTTTGGGGATATTGGAACAAGTCCCCTTTACGCTTTCCGTGAGTGTTTTATTAATGAAGCCGGGATTATTCTCAGCCCTGAAAACATATTGGGCGTTTTATCGTTAATCGTATGGACCATCACGGTTGTCGTGTCCATTAAATACATGATTTTTGTCATGAGAGCGGACAACCGAGGCGAGGGAGGAATTCTTTCTCTTATGGCCTTGGCCATGCGGGCCTCTCAAGTTGATACAAAAAGAAAATCGAAGAAAAGAATTTTCCTTCTTATTATCGGTGTTTTTGGAGCCGCCCTTCTTTATGGAGATGGGATTATCACGCCCGCCATTTCAGTTCTTTCGGCCGTTGAAGGTCTTAAGTTTGTCACACCTGTTTTTGACTCCTATGTGATTCCGATCACCATATTTATTATGAATGCCCTTTTCTTAGTTCAAAGACTTGGAACTGGAAAGATCGGAAAAATTGTGGGTCCTTTGTTAATGGTATGGTTTTTCACGCTCGGTATTCTGGGTATTCGTGGAATCATGATGGCTCCGGAAGTTTTACAGGGTTTAAACCCTCACCATGCGGTACAGTTTATTTTGAATAACCACATGGCTTCTTTAGCTGTCATTGGAGCTGTGTTTCTAGTTGTAACAGGTGGAGAAGCTCTGTATGCCGACATGGGACACTTTGGTCGTCAGCCCATTCGTTTAGCATGGTTTCTGATTGCCATGCCCGCATTACTTTTAAATTATTTTGGGCAGGGTGCTTTGGTGATGACAGATCCTGAAGCTATATCCAATCCTTTTTATCTTTTGGCTCCCAATTGGGGCCTTATTCCCTTAGTGATTTTGAGTACTCTCACGACAATCACGGCTTCACAGGCGTTAATTTCAGGTGCCTTTTCGATTACTCGTCAGGCGATTCAACTGGGACTTTGTCCTCGCCTTACGATCATTCATACTTCGAGTCGTGAGGTCGGACAGATCTATGTTCCTTTTGTGAACTGGAGTCTTTTTGTAGGTG
>DAHVKR010000322.1 GCA_027320785.1 Bdellovibrionales bacterium | reverse complement strand
TAGCTGCAGATAATTCGATCGCCTCTACCGGCCACGCGGTATTGAATACACGCAGGATGAGCACGACAAGCAACCGTGCAATTCCCACTTCAACCCGGGTAGCCGCCTCACCCTCCACTTCGCGCATCTTGATTGACCCTGGACATGGTGGACGCGATAGCGGGGCCCGACAGTCCCAATATCAGGAAGCTGAAATCGCATGGACCTGGAGTCTAGAGCTTAAAAAATACCTCTCTGAAAAAGGCTTCCACGTCGAGATGACTCGAAACGAAACATCCGGTTTATCTCTGCATCGAAGAATTCAAAGAGCCAATCAAAAAAAATATGATCTTGTGATCAGTCTTCATGCAAACTCTCTTATAGATGCGAGAGTAAAAGGTATTGAATACTACGTCACAGCCCCTCTCGATATGGAAGATCAAAAACTGCAACTCGCCTACGAAGAAGTTCAACTCAAAAAGAACAATCAAAAGCCTGTTGAAAAATTGATGAGTTTCAACGAGGAACAGCGTTCTCAGGTCGGCGCCATCATTCAAGACTTACAAAGACAATCTTATCAAAACGAAAGTTTAAATTTAGCTCAAATGCTCAATCAAAGCTGGAAGGGACAGATCAAGCAAGGCCCCTTCGACTTGCTTGAGCAATCTAAGTCCCCAGCCCTATTAATCGAGCTGGGTTATATGTCGAACCCCTCTGACTTAAAAAATCTTTTGAATCCTCAGTTTCGCTCGGAGAAAGCCGAGAAGCTGGCCTCCATTGTGGCCAACTTTCTAAAAAACAACGCACCCATTGAACTCAGGTAATCTTTATTTGAAAAATCAAGACCCAACCGAAGTAACCTTCATTTGAAATAGCCAAGGCACCAGACGGATTAAAGCTAAGTTCAGCTGTCTTATCCTTAAATCAAACGACACAGTTCAGCTTATTTTTACAAACAAATTCAACCTTGACCTCTAAGGATTGATTTTATATACCTTCGGTCATGGCAAAACAACAAAGCTTTCATCAGATCCAAAAAAGCATGGATGCCTACGGAGGAGATTTACGCAAAAAGGCCAAGAACCGTGGCCCCAGGCCCCTCGTTTTTCGTTCTGGCTCTATGCATATCACTCTGCGATCTACGAAAGCGACGGGTATCAACTCCTTCCAAAACTCATCCAAAAGAAACAAAGTTAAAAGTTTTGTTTATAGTTTCTCGGCAAAAAAAGGAGTCAAAATTCTCTCATTTGCCAATGTGGGAAATCATTTGCATCTCCATGTAAGGCTTCATAATTCGCATCTTTACAAGGCCTGGATTCGCGGACTTAGCTCGGGGCTTGCTATGATTTCTATGGGGCTTCAAGGGCTTCACCATCTAAAACACAAGAAACAAAAATTCTGGGATCAAAGGCCTTTTTCACGAATCATTCAAAGCTTTCGACATTTTATGAATACGAAATCCTACTTGGAAGTGAATGTTTTAGAGGGAATGGGAATGCCCCGGGGCGAGGCCGAACTTCTGATTTATGGATCAAGGCGTTTTCTTAAGTCCGGCTAAGTATACTGAATGATGATAGGTCCTGTTAAATAGACTCGACCTTCCAACCATAGTCCTGAGTAACGTTTTTTCTCCCCATCTAGCAACTTATTCTTATAAACTATGCAAAGCGCAAAGGAGTGCAATTATGAATATGTTTAAAACCCTCTTATTACTTTTAATCCCCGCCAGTGTTTTCGCTGGCTCACCTCAATTCACGAGCATCACAGATAGTGACATGACAGATATCACGAAAGGCTTAGGCGCCAACTTTGTTCACAATTCGATGATGCCCGCCTCAAAGATGGGAACCATTTTTGGTTTTCAACTAGGAGTTGTGGCGGCTCAAACAGCTGTTCCCAAGATTAATGATATTGTTAAAAGAAATACAGGTGCTTCTCTGAATGATGCTTACAATGCCGGAATCATGGGAGCTGTGGGAATTCCATTTGGAATCTCATTCGAAGCTGTCATTATGCCGACATTAAAAAGTAATTCAGCTTCTGCCTCCGCAAGCTCTTTTGGTCTTAAGTGGAATATCAATGATGTGATTCCTATTTTACCGATTAACTTAGCTCTTCGAGGAATCTACTCGTCAGCTGACTTTTCATTTGATCAGACTATTTCAGCTGCAACTGAAACTGTTAAAAACACAACCACTGTCAGCGGGGTTCAGCTTTTACTCAGCCCCATGATTCCAGTTGTTGAACCTTATGTTGGTGTTGGATTGCTTACAGCTAAAGATACTTTAAAGTTTTCTGGTAAAACTCAATTCGATCCCACATTCAGTACGTCACAAGAAGAATCTAAAACTGTTTCTGGAACTCAAATTCTTGCGGGCGTCGAACTGAACTTGATGGTTCTCAAGCTTGGTGCTGAGTATAGCAATGCCTTTGGAAATTCTCGCTACGGAATTAAACTCGCTTTCGGTTTCTAATTATTCATGAAGATC
>DAHVKR010000321.1 GCA_027320785.1 Bdellovibrionales bacterium | reverse complement strand
AATCCTAAACAGTATTGGCGTTTAGGCGTGAGCCTTCTTTCGCAATCGACTTCCATGCGCTCAGTGATGCTGAGGAAATTAGGTTACGATGTCGTGACTTCAATGCCCTATTCTCGGCTACGGGTTTATTTTAATTCAGTCGAAGAAAAGGAAGCATTTTTAAGCGATCTGAAAGATAAGGACATGAATCTGATCAGCCGAGGGGGCTTATTAGAGAATGATCCTAAGTCTAATTCTTTGGTATTGGCTGATGCTGTTTTAGAAACTCAAAGAAATGAAAGCTTTGATTGGCATTGGGGCTTTATTCAAAATGTGAATTCCCCAGATCGAGACGAAAGAAGCCGCGCTCTTTCTTGGGTCGAGTATATGTCCAAGTACAGAGCTTATCGAGCTCTGCTGATTCCTTTTACTCTCGTGTTTATTCCAGAAAGTATCAATCGCTACAGTCCTAAAAACGTTTCGATTATTAATAATTATGCCGTTCTTTATCACCCGCTGGCGGGAGGATTCGCGGCGGCTACCCGTGAAGATATAAAGTGGCTTTTAAATCGCATGAGCTCCTGGACAGAAAAGGACTTTCGCGAGATTGTCGCGCTTTCTCATTATCCCAATAGCATTAAAGAGCTTGTTTATCGAAAACTCGTTCTTCGAACTCGACAGACGTTTGAAGCCTTTGGCCTACCGATTCCAGCCAACTTTCCACAAGTGAGTTTGAACTACACATCCAATGACGGGCTTGTTGTGAAGGGGGCTGTGGTTCAAGAAAAAGTTCCAGGATACCCTCAGAGATTTTCCCATGGAGATCGAGAGTCGCCGTTTAAAGATGATGATTGGTTTCGTTATGCGGGTATTCGAGCGAAGACCTCTTTGATTGCAACAGTTTTGTCTAAACTGGATGATAAGTTGCAATTGCTGAAGACGGATACAGCAGCTTCTAATTTTCAAAAAGATGTGGTGAATAAAATTGTCGATCATTTTAGAAATCACCCAGGTCAACCTTTAGAGCAAACAATTCAATCTTGGGGTGGACCTGTAATGGGCTTTAACACCACGGCCTCGCGTGAAGTGGCGACTGGGACTTATTACGGGTCAACAGCTGCCGTGCAGTTAGTGGATAGCGTATCGGTTTCAATGAATCTGGGTTATTTTAATACTTTCGAGAAAATGCCTCAGTTGGCATTAACTCATGATTTTAAACCATTCTTGCAGAGACAATATCCCCTAGGGACACTTTCAAGTAATTTGTCTTTACAGAGAAATTATATTCATGTGCGACCTCTCTATTCTATGAAAGATGCCACAAAGGTGAGTTGGAAAGATCTCATCGTTCCTCAGAAAATGAGAGAGATGGCGCAGACCATTGATTCGAAGGACATGAAAGACTTCAGAAGTTTCATGCAGGATTTTAAAGAGGGTGAGGTTTTCACGATCACAGATTCTCTGGTGGCAGGATTATCGGGTCAAATTCTGACTGCTTTTGATTTTCTGATGGGAATGGAGCCCTTTAATTTTCTGAATAATATTTCCATGGGAGCCGATGCTTCTCGTATTGTGATGAGGCAAACCAGTTTTATTCGAACACATGAGGGTGTTCAGGTTTTTGTTCGCCATCAAACTAGTCGGGCACAAGGTCTGACTTTGGACGTAAACTATTTTATTAATTTGATGAATCTCAGAGCTCAAAATCTGCAATCCGAAATTAAAAGTGACGCCTTTGTGATTGATTATAAGCCAAATTGGCAAGATGAAAACTTATCAACTGAAGATAAAGATAAGATGGAGAAGCGAGAAGAAAATCTTCGAGATGCTCTTCGGGGGCTTTTACGCTCTCACTCGACCGAAAATCTTTATACGTCTTTTCCTTATGATAAGTTTGAGCTTGAGCACCTGCTCAAAACGAAAGAAACGAAATCTCGGATTCTTTGGTCCAATATGATTGACCTCAACGAGGATCATCAGCTTAAAATTCGACCTCCTCGATCCGAGGCGGCCCCAGATCTGAATCCAAAAGATGAGGAGATTACTTTATTCCGGAGTCGTCGAGGAGAGCTCAAGGGCCTGGATATGCTGGGATTCAGTTTATCGACAATCCAAGCTTGGCTGAATCATAAAACCCAGGATTTTAAGTGGGACCTGGGAAGTTCGGGAGATCCGAATCCTGCTAATATTCCTTTCGGTAAAGCGTATTGGCGTCAAGTTGTCACAGAGAGAGATTTATCTGGCCGTGTTCACGATGTGGGAATTATCCAACATATTTGGGGTGGCTGGAGAATGAGTGGTAAGGCCTTCTTATCTCTGATTGACCAAGTTGTTGCTCAATTGGGACTTCCTTCGGATGCAAAATATCGACTGATTGAGAAAGAAAATTTTAACAATGTGAAGAATATAGATTTCTATAAGATCACAGCGAATCTTTCCATTCGTTATACGGGACTCGAGAAAATTCGAGATCTGCTTTTACAGCCAGGGGATAGTCAG
>DAHVKR010000320.1 GCA_027320785.1 Bdellovibrionales bacterium | reverse complement strand
AGCCGGAGTTCCTTTGCTGGAAATTGTTTCAGCTCCCGAAATTAGGTCCGCAGTTGAGGCCTCCGAGTACGGGAAGGCTATACGACAAATTGTTCGATACTTAGATGTCTGTGACGGCAACCTTGAAGAGGGTTCCATGCGCTGTGATATCAATGTAAGCGTTAAGAAGATCGGCTCCGAAAAACTGGGAACAAGAGTTGAAATTAAAAATATAAACTCTTTTCGATTTATAGAAAAAGCCATCGAATATGAGGTCGACAGACAAATTGAGGAGATTGAGGCGGGCAGAAAAATCATTCAGGAAACTCGTCTTTATGATCCGGATAAAAATAGAACTTTTACGATGCGAACAAAGGAAGATGCACAGGACTATCGCTACTTTCCCGATCCCGATTTGCTGCCGCTTCGACTTACAGATGAGTATATTTCAAACTTAAAAAAAGAACTTCCAGAGCTTCCCTTTGCGCGCGAACAAAGGCTGATACAGGAGCAGGGCCTACCCGACTACGACGCAACTGTTTTAACAGCCGAGAAGGATCTCGCTGATTTTTATGAAACAGTTGCCCAGGCTTGTGGAAACTATAAGGCGGCCTCTAATTGGGTGATGACGGAAGTGATGAGAGAGCTTAATACGGCGGGCCAGTCTTTGCAGACCTCCCCGATTAAACCAGAGTCTCTTGGAAAGTTGATCAAAATGATCGACGAGCGGGAAATATCAGGGAAAATGGCCAAAACCGTTTTCGCCGAAATGTGGAAGACGGGCCAAGACCCACAAAGTATTGTGAGGGCTCAGGGGCTGACACAAATTACCGACACTCAGCAAATTGAGAAAATTATTGAAGAGATTTTAACAGCACATGCCGCACAGGTATCAGAGTACAAAGCTGGAAAAACAAAAGTATTGGGTTTTTTTGTGGGCGCCATTATGAAGGCAACGAAGGGGCAGGCCAATCCAGATTTGGTGAATAAAATTTTAAAGGAAAAACTTCAGTCATGAAGTTAGCCGCCTTGGATCTTGGATCAAATTCTTTTCTTTGCTTGATAGCAGAAGTCGACTCGTCAGAAAAATTTCATGTGCTGCATGATGAAGTCAAAGTCGTGCGCCTGGGGCAAGAACTGGGGAAAACAGGGAGTCTTCATTCAGAAGCTTTGAAAAGAGCAGATCAGTGTTTGAAGCATTTTTCAGAGGTGATAAAGTCGTTCCAGGTGGACCATGTTGAGGCCGTCGCCACGGCGGCGGCTCGCGAAGCTGAAAATGCAGAAGAGTTTATACAAATATGCGAGAACTATAAAATCCCACTCACAACGATTTCGGGCGAAGAAGAAGCCCTTATGAGCTTTCGAGGCGCTATTCGTCCAGATGAAAAAGAAAAAGTTTTGCTGATTGATATAGGGGGCGGCTCAACAGAACACACAGTGGGAACTTTAAAAAAAATTGAACTCGCTCAAAGTATTCCCTACGGAGCCGTTAAGCTGACAGAAAAATATATTCAAAATCAACCTGTTCCGACAGAGCAAGAAAAAGAACTACGAGAATTTATTCGAAAGCGATCAGAAGAACTCTGGGCACAGGTCGAAGCCTTGCAGCCTCAAAAAATATGGGCCGTCGCGGGTACGCCCACCGCGTTGGCTGCCGCCATCTTGGGAAAATTTGATCGTGATCAAATTGAGGGAATGGTTTTAAATCGCCAACTATTAATAGACTGGTTGAATAAATTTAGAAACTCATCAATTGAAGAAAAAAAACAAAAATATGGACTGGGAGATCGCTCGGATGTGATCTTTGCAGGAGTCGTGATATTAGACGAGCTACTTGGCCGACTGAACTTAAAAGAGATACATATCTCAACGAGAGGAATTCGCTATGGATTGGCCTATCAAATGGTTAGCCGGTATAATAATTAGTCTTGGCTTAATAGGTGGGGTATGGGCCAAGGATGCAGCCCCACATTTCCCCAAAAAGAAAATAACACTGGGTCATGCTCACTTAAATGTGGAAGTTGCCGAGACCCGGGAGCAACAGAATTACGGACTGATGTTCCGAGATAAGCTTCCGCAAAATTTCGGAATGGTGTTTGCCTTTGCATCTTCCGAACCGAGATCTTTTTGGATGAAAAACACTTTTGTGGATTTGAGCATCGGGTTTTTTGATGAAAACAGGGTGCTCTTTCAAATTATGGATATGAAGGCCACAACTCTTATGCAAAAAGACTACCCTACCTATGAAAGCAGCGCGCCAGCGCAGTATGCTTTAGAGGTGCCAAAGGGCTGGTTTCAAAAAAATAAAATAAAAATAGGAGATAAGTTTAATTGGCGCTAGACTCTGGTCTGGAAGGCTTTTGCATACGTTTCGGAACCATGCTCCAATATCGTTTAGTGAAGCAGTAGGTTCACTTTAACAGATCAAGGAAGATGACATGAAGAAGTTCATACTCGCATTAGCAACGCTAAGTTTAATGTTAGCCGCTTTGCCCGGTTGTACC
>DAHVKR010000031.1 GCA_027320785.1 Bdellovibrionales bacterium | reverse complement strand
CAAGGGGTGCCACTCGAGTTCTCAATTCATACGAATCAAGTGATTTGGAGGTAAACGTCAAAACCAGAAAGGGAACATCGTCGATCGAAAAAGATTTCACCTCAGAAGGCATCACATTGGAAGGAAGTTGATCGCGAATTGTCATAAGCTTGTGATGGATTTTAACAAGACTAGGCTCCATGGGCTCACCCACTTTAAATCGAACCGTCACCAAGCTTCCGTGTGCTTGGCTGGCCGAGTAGACATACTCTACTCCATCCAAACCCCATACCGCACGCTCGATGGGTTCTGTCACTTTTCTCTCTGTCTCTTCAGGAGTAAAACCTGGAGCTGGAGTTCGAATGTCAATCATCGGAACCGAAATTTGTGGCTCTTCTTCTTTAGGCGTCAGGTAAACAGCCATTACACCTAGCAGTAAACTGGCAATGACAACAACAGGTGTTAATTTAGAGTGAACAAATGTTTGTCCTAGTTTTCCCGCAAATCCTAATTTTTCTTGTTTCATTTACTTCCCCCATTTCCAGTTTGAAATGGTATTTGAAATTCATATTTTGTTATTTTGCTTGACGCCGTTTTAATCAGACTGAGCTCGAGATCATTTTGCTGTGAAATCAAGTCGGCGCGACGGTTTAAAATTTCAACCAGCTGCAAAGCTGTAATAGATCCATTGCGAAAAAGAGTAGTTGAAACCTTCATTTGTTCATTTAAAAGCTGATCACTCTCTTGCAAAAGCTTAAGGTTTGAACGAAGAGCCCCTTCTGTTTCATCGGCAATGGCTTTCTCAGCATTTTGCTGCTGAATAAGGGCTTGAACTTGCTTTTCTCCTGCCATGGCTTTGATTCGCGCCTCTTTATAACGTCCAAAATCCGCTGGATCAAAAAGATTCCACTGAAGATAAAGTCCTGCCGAGTAGCCATTGGCCGTGTCACGACTTCCATTAAATGTATAGCTTTCTGCAAAAGCCCCAATGCGAGGCATGTAGCGAGCTCTTTCCATTTTAGCCATTTCTTTGGCTGCTTTTACATTATCTAACTGAGCTTGAACTTGATATGAAGATTCAATGCCCTCATTTTTTTGTAAAGAAAGATAATCTTCCACAAACTTCTGCGAAGGCACAGCCTCAGGAGTCCAACCCTGATTTTGAACACCCATTTCTTTAAGCGTTTTATAGTAGGCCTGCTCTTGAGCTTTATATTGCTCTAACAAACCTGAAATACGATTTGCTAACGACTTCAGACCTAGCAGCCCTGAGTATCCAACTGGGTTTGATTTCTGACCGATTTGATACCTTTTTAAAAGTTTTTGAATTTCATCTGATACGTTATTCAATTTTTCAATCTGCGCCTGCAGAACAATAATGGATCCATAGGCTATACCGACCTGTGAGTACTGTTCTAATTGAATTTGTGAAGACGTCATTTTTTGAGCTTTTAATGAATGATCATAAAGAGCCGACTGAGACACCTTCATATTACCTTCAAATAAAGGCAAGTCGAGACCGAGAGCCCCTCGCGTGTAGGTGGAAGTGCCAGGATGATTCAGAGCATTCGGATCAAAGTCAGATTGAGTGACCTTTCTTTGCTCTAAAAGACCGAAGAAGGACTGACCCGGATCATTTGTTTGATAGGTCCGCGCATCCACATAAACTTTGGGAAGCCAATGTCGATCGGCGCGCGCTCGGGCCTCCTCTAGGGACTGAACCTGTAAGTGAGCCGCCTCTTGTGCTGGCGAAGTCGACTCGATCTGTGACCAAACTTCTTTAAAAGAAAGGGATCCCGCTACCGACTGAAGAGTCCACAATAAAACGAGAGCTCCAGCTGCTACTTTATCTCTTTTCATAATTACCTCTGGGCCTTTAATTCTCGAATAATTTCTATATTCTTCTTCTCTTCATTTGCTACTTTTTCTATGAGAACTGTACGTATTATTGAACACGCGTCCTTAATTTTAGGAATGGAAAGACTCATATAATGGTAAAGACCTTCCTTGCGGGTTTGTATGACACCCACATCCTTTAAAACAGATAAATGTTGAGAAAGATTTGCTTTCGGCACCTGCAGGACTTCTAACAAGTCACCTACGGTTTTCTCACCATTTGATAAGATCTCTAGAACCTGAATCCTAATGGGATGCGCCAAGGCAGAGCAGATTTCCGCCTGCATTTCGTAGATTGTCTTAGTTTGAGACAATCTTTTTTCCGCCCTTTTCCTCATTCGAACATCCTTTCCATTAGATCATTAGTTTCTAAATATATAAACTAATGTATTTATAAGACTATTGCAATAAATATATTATAGCTGTATTATTTTTATTCTGAATGGGAGTCAAAAGTGAAAAAAACGTTCGTAAAGGGATTTTTATATCTACAAATTATTTTATCTCCTTTATTTGTGTTCGCAGGAACAAAATATTTAGACGTGCGCACTCCTCAAGAGTATACGGCCGAGCATGTCCAAGGGGCACTTAACATCGATGTGACATCCCCTCAGTTCGACAGCCAAGTCAAAAAACTATCGAAAGAAGATCATTATTTTGTCTACTGCCGATCCGGGAAACGAGCTGGTATCGCTGTCGGTAAGATGAAGAAGATGGGATTTAAAAATCTCGAGAATGTCGGCGGTCTTCAAGACGCCGAAAAACTCGCACATAAAAAGTAGTTTTAATTTAAGATCTGATTTCTCATTCTTTTAAGAAATTATGGAGTGAGAAATCAGAAATGCTGTTGTAGAGGCTACGCAAACCCAAAGCACAACTCCTTGAATCAGGGGACGAACTCCCACTTCTTTCAAAGAATCCACTGTCAAATTAGCACCGATTAAATAAAGCGTTAAAACAAGACCTTTTTGGCCAATAAATTCAACGATGTGTCCAGTTGAGCTCAACTGTGGAATCCAAGTAAAAATCCCCGCACATATTAAGAACCCTAAAATAAACCAAGGTTTTTTCGTTTTATTTTCGGGCGCTTTTCCAGAATCATTTCGAGCTTTCATAAAGCCAATAAAAAATATGACAGGAACAATCCAGAGAGCACGAGCCAACTTCACCGTTGTCCCAATTTCCAAAGCAACAGGTCCATACTGCAAACCTGTCCCGACGACAGAGCTTGTGTCATGTACAGCTAACGCTGACCAAAGACCAAACTGCTCTTGTGAAAATCCCATCATGTGCCCCAGGGAAGGAAAAATAAGAAGCGCAACGGAGTTGAGCAAAAATACAATACCTAAGGAAACCGTGATAGAATGCGGTTTTGCCCTTAGAACAGGAGCTAAAGCTGCGATAGCACTTCCACCACAAATAGCTGTCCCAAAAGAGATCAACTGACTGATCTCGGACTCCGTTTTAAGAAGAGTGCCTAAAATCCATCCCAACAAAAGCGTTAGGGTAATACTCATGGCTGTGTAACCAATACCATGGGCCCCCACCGAAGCCACCTTAATCAAATTCATACCCGCACCCAAAGCCACAATGGAATACATCAAAAGCTTTTGTGAGAGTTTTGAGGTTAAAGTCTTTGCAGGATTACCTAGAAAAAGAGCTATCGCCACACCGACAAGCAACGCTGTTGCGGAACTCGCCCATGGGGACAGAGCAAATAGGGCTCCCATTAAAAGCGCTATTTTTTTGAATTCAATTTTTTTGTTAGCATTTAACTGCATTTGTCCAAGGACCCGCATTGATCACATGTTCAAACCCCTTACTTTTAAGAAGGTTCATCGCCATAGAGCTGCGGCCACCCGATGCACAGCATACAATAATATGTCGAGACTTCTCCAGCTCGTGCATGCGCGCCTCGAGCACATTCAAAGGAATATTGACACTTCCATCGCAGTGTCCTCCTTTGAATTCTTCAGGCGATCGAACGTCGATCACAAGGGCATCTTTTTCATGATATTCTTTAATAAGCGGTTTCATTCTATAACTCCTCCACTTTTTCCAAGCAAAAAATAATACAATTACACCTATCCAAAAATAACTATTCGTTAATATATTTTCCATTTACGTCTTCTTTACTCCGCAAACCATATTGGCCGGCACTGCAATATCAATTTTCTTGGGCTTTGGTAAATTAAGAGACGACATGATCGAAGAAAACTCTTGCTCCGTTTTTCCTCCACCCAATCGTTTATTAAATTTTTTTTCCTCTCCAATAGTCGAAACCGTAAACCCCTGATAGTCGTGGCCAGGATAAACAAGCGTATCCTCACTGAGGGTGAACAATTGACTCTGCACACTTTCATATAATTTTTCACTGGATCCCTCTTGGAAGTCCGTTCGACCGGCCAAACCTATCATAAGTGAATCACCCGTGAATACCATGTTTTGAAATAAAAAACTCATACATCCATTTGTATGACCCGGCGTTGGTAGAGCTTTTATTTCAAAACGACCAAACTGCAAAATTTGATTATCGACCAAGCCGATATCCGCACATTGGTTACCTGAATTCTTACTAATCGCAATTTTTGCGTTAAAGCGGGTTTTTAATTTTGAAGCAGACGTGACATGATCCGCATGTACATGTGTCTCGAGTATGTAAAGCAACTTCAATCCTAAATTTTTTATAAGACTCTCATCTCGCTCATACTTTTCGTAGACCGGATCAATTATTACAGCTTCTTTTGTCTCGGGATCTGCTATTAAATAAGTATAAGTAGAAGATTCTTGATCAAACAGTTGTCTGAATATTGGGGTTTGTAAATTTGTATTCATACCCTACCTCGCTCTCAATACCATCATGCTCTATGAAGAGCAGTACTCTTTCTGAATAACCTCTAGTAGTTTCTTTAGTCTTTTATCTGCTAATGAATACACACGATAGCGACCTTGCTTTTCAGCTTTCACTAAGTGCTCGTAAGAAAGCCTCATCAAGAAGTGTGACATCTGCGACTGCGAGACCTCACAGAGCTCTGTCAGCTTTCCCACTGTTTTAGGGCCTGCCGTGAGATGCCCCAGAATCATAAGGCGTGTTGGATGAGCTAAAGACTTGAGAAGCTGGCTCACGTCCTCGCAAGACTTTTCCATTTTCATAATAGAAACAGGAATTTGCATGTCCTCATCACCTTTTCTTTTTTTTATATATCTTAATATTGACATATTATTTTTTTATAATATATTAAAAGAAAAGCAGGTGCAAGATGGAAGTTTTAAATACAGAAACATTCAAAACAAAAATATTTAACTACGAAACTTCGAAGGAATGGGCGTTCGCAGGCGAGAGGCCTGTTATTGTGGATTTTTATGCTGACTGGTGTGGACCTTGCCGTGCCTTAAGTCCCATTTTGGAACAGGTTGCCAAGAAATATGAGGGAAAAGTAGATATATTTAAAGTGGACACAGAGGCCACGCCGGAACTAGCTGGGCTCTTCGGAGTACGAGGAATTCCGGCCCTTCTCTTTATACCTCTTAAGGGACAACCATCTATGTCATCTGGCCTTATGCCAGCCGATGCTTTTGATCGAGCCATCGGCGAACTTTTTGATATTAAAGGATAATATATGAAAATTGATCTACATTGGAATGGAGCTATGAAATTTACCAGTGTCTGCGATGGCCATGAAGTTCAAATGGACACGAAGACACCTATTGGACAAAACACAGCCATGACGCCTAAAGAGCTCGTGGCCGCTGGACTGGGTGGGTGCACGGCCATGGACGTGGTCGCTCTTTTTAAAAAGAATAAACAAACAGTGGACTCATTTGATGTCTCAGTAGATGTGGAAAAATCAAGCTCAGGATATCCACAAGTTTTTACACACGCCTTGATCACATATGTAGCAACAGGAAATATTGATAAAGACGTTTTCATTAAAGCGGCAACTGATTCGCAAACTAAATACTGTGGCGTAAGTGCTATGCTTTCGAAAGCCTTTCCTATTCATTATAAACTTATTTTGAATGGTGAGACTATTCATGAAGCTCAATCTCACTTTGGAGAAACAAAATGAAAGATCTCGCTATCCGAAAAAAAATGAAAGGCTCTTTAAGTCAGGCCATAGAAAAAGTCACAGAGGCTATTAAGCCCGCTGGATTTGGAGTTCTCACTCGAATTGATCTGGATCAAAAATTAAAGGAAAAGCTCAATGAGGACATCCCCAAAACAGTTATTTTAGGAGCCTGCAATCCTCGAGTCGCCTTTGAGGCCCATAAGCAGTCTACTGACGTCGCTCTTCTTATTCCCTGCAATATTGTTGTTCGCGAAATAGGTCCAGATGAAATTGCTGTTGAAGCTATTCGTCCAACAGCTATGTTAAGTTTCCTACCTAATGTAAAGGCCGAGTCCGAAATTCTTCAGGTTGAAAAGAATCTTGAAGTAGCTCTTAGCAAACTATGAAATTGCTTGGACGAGTCTTTAGTTATTTCACATGGGCTCTTTTAGCCTTTCTAGTTGTTCAAAAAATAATTGTTTGGAACAAAGAAAGTCAGCAAAAGGGCCTCCCTGTTCAAAACAAACTCGTTCAAGTCATACAGGCAAATGGTACAACCGCCCTTCAACCTCTTCTAAATGCGAACCAAAAAAAGATTTTGATTTTTTGGGCGACTTGGTGCGCCCCTTGCAAACTCGAACTCTCGCGCGTTCAAAGTATGATCGACAATCATACGCTTGACCCCCATAAAGTCATAGCCATTTCACTTTATGAAGACCCACAACTTGTGTGGCGAACCTCTCAAGAAAGAAAGTACAGTTTCCCCATTGGTGTGGATCCCCGCGGAGAGATTTCTCAAGACTTTAAGGTGACGGGCACCCCCACCACAGTCTATGTCGCAGACGAAAAAATTCAGAGCATCTCAACTGGACTCAGTCTTCTACTCGAAAAATCTTTTAAAGGTTTTTTAGCAAGTCCTTAAAAGTCCTTAGAATCAAACTTTAATTTTCTCTTTAAATCGACTTGGTAATACTTAGCCCATAGATTATTCAACGAAAACAAACTTGGCTTGCCCATAAAGTTTTGTAGCCAGATCGGCAGAGCGAAATATCTTCTATCAGAAAAATAGGAGAAATATTTTAACTCATCTTCGTTGGCCTCACCCAAGATCACTCTTCCAAGAAAATCTCCACAAAAACTGGCCCACGGCAAACCGACAATACCAAAAGCATAGTGTACATGGGGTGAGCGCGGATCCCGCACAATTGTTGGAAGTAAGTCACGTGTTGTGTCTATCAGTCCTGGCCAAAATTGAACAAACTCAAGGTTTTTCAACTGAGGAAAGCTTTTACGAAAATTTTTAATGACGGATGCAATGATACGATCTTGATTATACCAATGATTCATGAATGTCGTCAGAGCACTTCCTCCTCCTAAAAGAAGACGTCTTGTTCCCGTCAAACGCCAATAGGAATACACCAAAGTACTATCCCAACACTGAAACTGCTCTCCCGATGGGAACAGGGCCTTATAGTCAGCATCACTCAACGGCTCACTAATACTCAGAAATGTTTGAGCATGGAATACTTCTTTCGAGTAAGAGCTAAACGAAGGTTTTATTTTATCAATAGCAATAATGATTTTGTCGGCCGTAACACTACCCGCGTGAGTGTACACGGTGTGATTTTGAATTCGATGAGCCTCTGTCGCCTCAAAAATTTGAATTCCACTGTCTATAAGAACTTTTTTCATCCCTTGAGCGTACTGAAGAGATGATATCCCATAAGTATTCCCGTAACGGACCGCTCCCGTATAGTGTTGACTCCCTAAAATAGATTGAAGCTGCTCTGACCCATATGTTTGTACATCCATGTGGGCCGCCAGACGAGATTTTTTCTCTTCCTCCACAGAATCCAATCCATCACGACCAATTCCCACGAATAGACTGTCTTGTTTGATGAGGTCACATTGGATATTGTACTCTTTGACCCTTTTTACAATTAGATCAATACCCGATACGGGGACATTCCAAATTTTTTGAGCACCCTCTATTCCAAAGCGTCTTTCCAGCTGATTTAGCTCTAACTCGCTATCAGGTGTTAAAAATCCTGCACTTCTTCCCGTGCTGCTTCCACCGAACACATTTCTCTCAATAACAGCCACTTTTAAACCTTTACCAATAAAGGAAGCGGCGGCACTCAGTCCTGTCATACCACCACCCACAATCAATACATCGACTTGAATATCTTTTTGTAATGATTGAATGGGGGGATACTCATGCGGAAGAAGAGAAGTAAACCACCAATTTTGTAAAATCATAAAACCTCCCTAAGACATCAGGGATGCACTATCTTCGATAGCTGACTCGATATCTATTTTTGTAATAAGACCACTAGCCTTCTCTGAGCCCAATTCAGAGCGAATAAGAGCGACCTCTGCACTTTTCTCTTTTAGCTTTAAAAGAATATCGACCAAGGCCGTATGGGCCTCGACCCAAACAAAATGTGTATTCATGATATCTTTTAAACTTCCCTTAGATTTTTGATCTAAAGCCTCTAAAGCTGTTTCACGAAATATAACTCCGGCCGTCTTAACCTCGTCTTTGACGAGAAAACAGGCGCCCCTATGAGCGTGACGAATTACTTCTGCAAACTCTTTCAACGGCATTGACCCTGAATATTGAATTTTTTTAGGCTCCATTAATCTTTCAGCCGGCGTTAAATATTGAAAATTTGTACCTAATGCTTCTGGCATATGAAGTCCACGACGAGCGAGTTTAAGTGTGTAAAGACTTTCTTTGCTCAGAACTTTTCGTATTCCATAACTAAGCGCCACTGTAATGCTAATAGGCAATATCACATTATAATCGAGCGTCATTTCAAAGACCATGACAATAGCCGCCAGGGCAGCACCTGTAGAACCTCCAATAACTCCTG
>DAHVKR010000319.1 GCA_027320785.1 Bdellovibrionales bacterium | reverse complement strand
TAAACATTCTGATTTCCAGGGTTTCTGCCTAGGTAGCCGATGTGATCAACGGACTTCATCATGCGCCCTGACCATCTGTACAAAACACGCCCGACAAAAGGAACATGCTCACGCGACCACTCTTCTAAACGTTTGTAATAGACAGCGGTTTCTTCCATTTCGTCTAACAAACTATCTTCGCCACCCACAAGCAGTACGTCGTGAATATCATCCTCATGAACCATTCGAAGATAATGATAAGGATCTTCTGTGTCCCAGTAAAATGCCTTTGGAAAACTTCCTTTAGGAATCAAGAACCCCAAAACATGCGTCTCATAAGAACTCATTAGTAAAGAAGGGCTCTTCACCATCATATTCTGTGGCGCCTGATGTGTCGCGAGAACTATCGCCTCTGCTGAAATAAAATATCCTTCTTGAGTTCTTACAAAGGGCTCCTCTCCATCCTCTACTTTCTCTACACGCGTATGGGTATAAATCTGCCCACCTTTCTTTTCGATAGCCTTCGCTAAACCGTGCAGGTACTTGAGCGGATTCATCTGAACTTGATGAGGGAATGTCAGGCAAGGCCCCACTTCAAAAAATGAGAACGGAGAATGCTCTGAAATTTTTGTCTCTCGATATCCAGCCTCATGGGCCGCCTTCAGCTCATTTTGCAAAACATCTGTACGTCCATTATTTTGAAATAAAAATCCCGGAACTCTTTCGAGTTGGCACTCAATATTCTCCTGCTTAATGATATCGACGACCTGTTCGACAGCTGCATGATAACTATCATGTAGAACACGCATACCTTCTGGTCCATGCATACTCGTTAAGAGTGAACATCTTATATCAGGACATGTGGAAAAATGGGCTATCGTTTTAGAAGTCTGCCCCATTCCTATTTCAGACTGTTCCAACACACATACTTTTTTTCCTGCTTGCGCAAGCATATAGGCTGTCGTAAGTCCTGCAATGCCAGCTCCAATAATGCACACATCCACGCTGATGTTTTCTTGAAGCTTGCTCTCGGTTGAAATGGCATCAATCATCCAAACAGATGTTGTTTCTTGATCTCGAGAAATAGGCATAACTACCTCCTTGTTCATACATGACTACATTGTACCGGGTCTATTTATGCTTTTTAAGAGTGCAATCAAGATGCCGGCCAATGTTTTGCAAGACTTTATATTTCGATACTCTTCTGACTTTATAAGAAATAAGAACGAGTTGAGGTTTGCTAAACAACAAATAAATAGGAGGTTGTTATGTCACAAACAGTTGCCGTATTAGGCGCATCACAAAACCCAGAGCGATTTTCACACAAGGCATTTCATGCATTGAAGCAGCATGGCCATCATGCCGTGCCTGTAAACCCATTTATAGGCATGCTCGAAAAAGACCCTGTTGCTGGCAATTTGCGTGAGCTGGACGAACACATCGATACCCTCACCGTTTATGTCAATCCTCGTGTCTCTTCTGAATTGAAAGAGGACATATTAGCCATGAAGCCCTCTCGAGTTATTTTCAACCCAGGAGCAGAGAACAGGCTGCTTGAAGACGAGCTTGAGAGCGCCGGAATCCATTGCATGGAAGACTGCACCCTCACACTGCTCGAGAAAGAGCAGTTTTAAGAAAGCAGATTCGCATCGACGTGAAAATACTTTGCCTGGGGGTGGTGGAAATAAAGGCCCGCAACAGAACTCGCTGGTGAAATGGCCAAGTTTTCTGTTAATAGCGCTCCGATTTTTTTCTCCACCCCGAGGTGTTTCCAAATTTGCAATTTTGCTCGATGATCAGGACAGGCGGGATATCCAGGTGCAGGCCGAATCCCTCGGTACTTTTCGCGAATTAAGTCGTCTACGGATAGGTTTTCTTTTTTGCCATAACCATGAGCTTTTCTAACTTCACGGTGTGTCCACTCGGCTAAAGCTTCTGCCATACGATCGGCTAAAGCCTTGTACATAATGGACTCATAATCCTCTCCTGCTTGTTTTAATTCCTCGGCTTTTTTCTCGACTTCAAAACCTGTGGTCACCATAAACATCCCAAAGGAGTCATAAAAATCTGATCCCTTCGGGGCAATAAAATCAGACAAACAATAATAGGTGCCATTAACGGCCTCTTTTTTGCGACGCTGGCGCATGAATACGAGCTCATCTAAATGCTTTTCATCTTCCGTGAAAATCTCGATTGTCTCATTCTCAGATTGAGCCTTAAAGAAGCCCACTATCGATTTTAACTTCAAAACCTGAGAACGATACATTTTATCTAAAATTTTCTGTGCATCTTGAAAAAGCTTTTGTGCCTCTTCACCAGATCCTGGCTTATTTAAAATCTGAGGGTATGTCCCCTTAAGCCCCCAGGCCCAAAATAACGGTGACCAATCAATCAGTGCTTTTACCTCATCGAATGTGGGATAAAGCTCGAAAACTCCCCACTGTGAAGGATGAGCCACCTCATCTTTTTTAAGGCCGTATACAAATTTGTGTTTTCGCGCCTCAT
>DAHVKR010000318.1 GCA_027320785.1 Bdellovibrionales bacterium | reverse complement strand
CATCATTACAGCTTCAGTAAAATGGTCCGTGGAGCCCGGGGCGGCCCTTTTTAATTTGCCTCCAGAAAGTGTGATTGGCGTTGAAACCGAAATTCAAAATGAAACCGTCACCAATCAGCAAAAAGGTACGATCACCTATCGAAATGGTAAAGTTGAAGCTCTACTCAGCCAGACCTCAGGTCAAAAGCCTTTCTTTGCCTGTGGAAATAGCGAAGGAGACCAGGAGCTTTTAGGATGTGCTACTCATATGAGCTTGGCTGTTTCAGCTTCGCATCGAGATGACCGGCTCTTTCGATCAGAAGAAAAATTAATGAAACTTGCTGAGTCTCGTGGCTGGCTCACACATCGTTTCGTCTAAAAGTAACGGCTTACTTGAAAGTCGGCTCGCTCCCTATCAATCTCTCAAGATCATCAACTTCCTTAGGTGCTGATTGAGTCATGATCTCACAGCCCGTGGAGGTCACGAGAACATTATCCTCAATACGAACACCAATGCCCCGATATTCAGCTGGAGCGGATGTGTCCGCTGCTGGAATATAAAGACCCGGCTCCACTGTGAAAGTCATACCCTCTTCAATAGGACGAGGCTCGCCCTTACTACCCACCACATAACGACCTGTATCGTGTACATCCATTCCCAAGTAATGGCCCATGCCATGAGGGTAATATTTTCGATGTAGCTGAGCTGAAATAATATCTGCTCGGCGGCCTGATAAAAGGCCCAAATCCAGCATAGCATCAGTTAAAAGCTCAGCTGCCTTCTCGTGGAAGAGTCGAAAAGGAACCCCAGGCTTCACCATCTCAATAAGTTGTTTTTGAATATTCAAAACATGATTATAAACTTCAAGCTGAGCTTTTTTGAATTTTCCATTTACAGGAAATGTTCTGGTAATATCACCTGAATAATAATTGTATTCAGCACCCGCATCAATCAAAAGAAGATCACCATCCTTACAAGGCTGATCATTAAAATTATAATGCAAAGTTGTAGCCGCATTGCCAGAAGCGACGATGGGGTAATAACCATCTCGAGCTGATCCGCGACTCATAAATTCATACTGAAGAAGTGCCTGAACCTGTCTTTCACTCATACCAGGCCGAACACTCTTCATGGCAGATAAATGCCCCTGTGCCGAAATCTCACAGGCCATGCGCAAATTGTGGAGCTCTTCACTGCTTTTAATGACACGCATTTCTCCTAGAAACTCATCCGCATCATGAATAGAAATAAGCCCGAGCCCCGTTCTCCCTTGAGAATACTTTAAAGACTCAACCACACCCATAACCTTCTGATCCATCTCAGCATTTTTCCTGAGTCGATAATAAATTCCGTCGTACCCCTTCAACATTTCCACAGCACGAGCCTCAAACTCATCGATCGGATAGACTTCATCAAATTTAAATACAGTTTGAGCATCCGCAGGGCCGTAACGAAAACCATCCCAAGTCTCGCGCTCTGGGTTTTTTCTTCGCACAAACAGAACCGTCTGAGCTTTTTTCCCGGGCAGAAGCATGAGAATACTTTCAGGCTCTTCAAAACCCGTGAGATAATAAAGATTAGAGTCCTGTCTGTAAGGAAAATGAACATCATCATTTCGAATAAATTCAGGGCGAGCTGTCACAATCAGAGCACTTGAGCCCAATTTATCTAAAGCAACCTGTCTTCTTTTTTTAAAAACTTCAATATTCTCTATAGGTGTTCGCATTTTAAATCCTCTTAAAAAAACCGATTCATCAACTTTTCGGCAAATGGTGCAGACTGATCTGATCCTAACTGTATCAAATCCTGGCGAGAATCGAAATCGTTAATACTTTTATTAGGTATGAGAATATCTAATCTTTCATTAACCCCAGGCCAGCGACGTTTCATATCATACGACAATTCCAACCAATTCACAGGTTCTTTTTGGTTTGAATCTGCCAGAACATTCACCAAAACGATATAATTAGCTCCTGCTTTTCTCAAAAACTCAACGGACTCCTGAATCTCCCTTACGCCAGCAATAGTTCGTTGATACGGGCTAAACACGGGGGGATATGGTAGACAGTAGGGTAATAACTGATCAAGACGTCCTCTTTGCATCAAATAAACGTGCTGTTTCTTTAAATTCAAAGAAGGACAAGCAAATGGGATTTTAAACTCATTAACAGACAAAGACCTAAGAAACGGCTTAATTGGGCTCAAAGCGTCTCGAATACTCCCCTGTGACTTCCCTAGCCAGCTTGAGCCCGACTCTTTTAATTTAGACAGTTGCCACTCAACCTCATGGGCTGAGCCTTTAGCCGCGAAACTTGACGCGACCAAAGCTCCCCATTCTAGCCCCACAATAGCTTGGACAGGAATTTTTCGAGCTTGTAGCTCCTTTAAAAAACCAATCTCCGAATAAGCCTTAGCTCCGCCCGGGCCCAGAATAATACCTAATCGTACTTCATCATGAGGAGCTGGTTCCTTTGTTGGTGCCTCAACAGGAGCCAAAGGAATTGATTCA
>DAHVKR010000317.1 GCA_027320785.1 Bdellovibrionales bacterium | reverse complement strand
GCACTTTGCAAATCCTTGGACTCTTCATGCATGGCAATAACTTTCTCTTTAAAGTCACTGGTCAGAGGAAAGCTGGAGTTCGCATCAAAAACAGTCACACTCCCATTTTTTAAATCCCACTGAGTCCCATGTATGGCCACAGTTTTGGCCGTCATCATCTGTAAAAGCTGCCAGTCATCACTAAAAAAATACATAGTGAGGCCTTGCGCCTTCAAACCATCCGGTGAAAGAGTTTTGATATTAAAAATGGAATTTTTAGATCGATACCAAATACGATTGGTGCGAACGAATTGAAATTTCGCCGGATTTTTTTCGATCTCTGTATAATAGACGTAATTCTTTCGTTTGATGAACTGAGGCAACAACTGATCACTCATCCAGTAACTCCCGATGCTGATCACAAAAATACAAATCAGCGAGGGAATGGCCACTCGTAAAAGACTCATTCCCGCCGCAAAAAGGGCCACCATTTCACCGGCGCGATTTAAAGAAGTCATGGTCACCACAAGACCCATGACACTGGCCATGGGAACCATTTTCAAAAGGACCTCTGGCAAATAAAAAAGGTAGTAGGTCACAATGGAAGACAAGGGTGCGCTAGAAAATTTAACAAGAGTGCCCAAAGCATCGACGGCTAAAAAAAGTGTCGCAAAAACAGCCAAAGCTCCTAAGAAAGCTGAGATAAATAACTTGCTTGTGTAAAAATCAATACGATTCATATTCTTCCATTAATTTTTAAGATGATTATACAGGTGACTGGCTGGAAAAATACCTCTTAACTGGAGCCATGTCGTTACGCGTCTTATTGGCGGATGAGAGTTCCACAATTAAAAAAGTGATTCAACTAAGTCTTCAGGACTTTGCGGTTGACGTCAAAGCCGTCACCATTGGCCTTGATGTGCTCTCTGTGACCAAAACATTTCGTCCTGACGTGGTTCTCGCTGATGTCCTCTTGGCAAAGCGCAGTGGTTACGAGATTTGTCATGATCTCAAAAATGATCCTGAAACCTCTCATATTCCTGTGGTTTTAATGTGGTCTGGATTTATGGAAATAGATGAACAAAAAGCTCGTCTCTGTGGAGCAGATCGACGTTTAGAAAAACCCTTTGATGCTTCGACTCTTAGACAAATTGTGCAGGATCTCATCGATAGAACGAAAAGCAATCCCGTGAGTAGTTTTTTGCAGTTTCCGAATTTGCCCCCCTTTGAAGAGCCTTCCGAAAAGCCCGCGACGGCAACTATGCCTACTCAGCGGGCAACATCTGTTGCCACGCCTCCTGGAATTCCATCAGGTCCGCCCCCCGCAGAAGATGACGATGTGGCTCTGATTATTGATGATTCTGACGAATCAGAAAGCGCCGATGAGTGGATCCAGCAACCCATTCACCCTAAAACTCCGCCAGCTTCAACAGCTTCGACTCCAGCTTCAAACCTAGCTCCTGAGGGTGATGAGTTCTCTGAATTTCCACTGACCCAGCAACCGCTCCATCAGCCCCCTCAAAAACCTCCTCAGAGAGCTTCTCAGCAGGCTCCCACAAAATCAGCCGGATCCAGCTCCTCTTCTATGCCCGAAAATATCCTGCGAGAAGAAATACAAAAGTGGGTGGCGCAGCACATGCCTGATATTGCGGAACGCCTCATCAGAGAAGAAATCAATCGCTTGCTTCAGGAATCCGAACAGACTATTCAAAGTCCATGACTTTGTTACAATTTATCCAGACAGCTCTCCAAGAAGATATCCCTCAAGGCGATCTCACAACGGATTGTCTTGCACTCAAACCTCGTCCCGGTCGCGCCGTCCTGAAGGCCAAGCAAGATTTGGTTCTATCGGGAAATGGAACCTTCGAGCAGACCATGAATATTTTAGACCCTTCCATTCGAATCAAGTGGTACTTTGAGGAAGGTCAAAAAGTTTTACGTGGTCAAAATATTTGCACTCTTGAAGGTGATCTTATTCAAATATTAAAAGCCGAAAGAGTGGCCTTAAATTTTCTAGGCCACCTATCCGGCATTGCCACCTACACTCATAAATTTGTTCAACAAGTTGAGGGCACTCGCACCAAAATTCTCGATACTCGCAAAACCACACCGGGCATGCGAGATCTCGAAAAAAAGGCTGTGGTTCATGGCGGAGGTCATAACCATCGCCTCAACTTAAGCTCCGCTATCTTGATCAAAGATAATCATATCGCCTTGATGGGCGGCCTGAAAGACGCCGTCATCCGCGTTCGCTCGAATACGAAATTACCTATCGAAGTAGAGTGTCGGACACTCGAGGAAGTTCAGGAGGCCGTTGAACTCAAAGTGGATCGTATGCTTTTAGATAATATGGACAATGAAATGCTAAAGGCTTCCATGCGAATCACTCCAGAGTCTATCGAAACTGAAGCCAGTGGTAATATGCATTTAGAAAGAGTTCGATCAGTTGCCTTACTTGGTGTCAATTATATCAGCGTCGGAGCCCTGACTCACTCAGCTCCTGTAGCAGATG
>DAHVKR010000316.1:365-2511 GCA_027320785.1 Bdellovibrionales bacterium | reverse complement strand
ACATATCAGGGCCAGCTCGAAAATACTTAGCCCTCCACCTGATTGTGACTCCTGAGTACTTAAAAAAAGTCCTCACCCAGCACCCTGATATCCATATTTATGCTATCCGAGTTGATCGTGGACTTTCAGATCCAGCCATATTAGGGTCTTCCTTGGGTGAGTTCTGGGACCAAGAAAAAGGTCTTAACCAAAATCAATATATCGTCCCGGGGGGCGGTGGTTTTGGTGAGATCATGAACAACTCATTTGTGTAATCATTCACGAAAAGGAAGAGAGATTCAAATGCAGCAACCACTTTCAATCAAACCCTATATCACAGAAGATCAACTTCAAAAAAAGATCGCTGAAATCGGAGCGACTTTAACTGAAAAATTTCGCAATAAACAGCTTATCGCTGTTTGTGTCCTAAAAGGCTCTTTCATGTTTTATAGTGATTTGATTCGTCAGATTGATGCTGACATCACCTGCGAATTTTTTGGCGTTTCCAGTTACCATGGCACCACCTCTTCTGGTGAAGTTAAAGTAACTCTAGATTTATCAAAGCCCGTTGAAGGAAAACATGTTCTTCTTGTGGAAGACATTGTGGATACAGGTATCACAATGAATTATCTCAAAAATGCTATATTAAGCCGAATGCCCGCCAGCCTGACAACGGTTGCTTTACTTGAAAAACCTGATGCCCTGAAAGTTCCTTGCGAACTCGATCATGTCGGTTTCAAAATCAGCAATGAATTTGTTGTCGGTTACGGTTTGGATTACGAGGGCTACTATCGAAACCTTCCTTATATCGGCCAAGTTCAAAACTTCCAATAATCTGATTCGCTTTCCTCAGGGATTCCAAAAGGCGCTTCTCATCGAAACGCTTCCATTTTGAATCCCTTCAAAAATCCACTCGACTTTAGAAAAATCCTGCGCGGCTCCTAAACAAACTAAGTAAGGTGCCCAGTGTTCAAATGAAGGATGGGCCCTTCTAAAAGTTGCCGAGTCTCTTTGCGGCCAATCCAAAAGAGATTTCAAATCTCCTTTTTCTGTCAGTTCTTTGACCTGTTGATCAAAACTTTGAGCCCAAGGAAATACAGAATTCTCATTTTGAAAGTCCACATCGTGAAGATTGTGAACAAGATTTCCACTTCCAATAATTAAAATATTTTCTTCTCTGAGAACCTGTAACCGTCGACCTAGCTCATAAAAATCAGAAGGTGTAGACTCAGCATTCAGGCTAATGGGAGTAACGGGAATATCAGCTTGAGGGAATAAAAAGTTCAGAACGCCCCAAGTCCCATGATCGAATCCCCAATCTGAGGTTAGCTCTGCCTCGGGAAGAAGTTGATTCACTCTTGCGGCGAGCTCGTGATTTCCAAGAGCCGGATACCGCACGTCATAGAGTGGCGCGGGAAAACCTCGAAAATCATGGATCGTTTTAGGAGAAGCTGAGTCATGGATCTTCAGCCCTCTTGTGACCCAATGAGCTGATACCATTAAAATACCTCGAGGCTGACTGAGTGAGGCTCCCAAACGGGAGACCTCACGAGTCCAGCTATTCTCTGAAATCACATTCATCGGAGAACCATGACCTAAAAAGAGAATGGGCTGTTTTTTCATCTCTGCTCCTATGATTCCAACTCGATCAAAACAAACTCTGATTCATCAGCAAGGCCTTTGATTTTCAATGAGGCCTGATCTTTGACTGCGATGGCATCGCCTTTTTTGAGATTTTGCCCTTCAACTTCGATCTCACCCGTAGCCACATGCAACCAAAGTTTTCTATCTGCTTGGAGCGAAAGGGATTTTTCAAAGTTTTTTTCAAACACGGAGGCCCAAACCCAAGTTTGTTGAAAAATTTGAAGACTCTCTTTTTCACCTGTTGGTGAAATCACGAGTTTGAATTGATTCAACTTGTCCTCATGGGAAAACTTCTTTTGTTCATATCGAGGTTTCAAACCATGTCGCTCGGGCAAAACCCATATTTGCAAAAGCTCAACAGACTCTGTCGAAGACGGGTTGTACTCACTATGCATGACTCCCGTTCCCGCACTCATGATTTGAATTTCATGAGCTCTGATTTGCTCCTTATTTCCCATACTATCTTGATGTTCGAGAGTTCCGCTCAAAACATAGGTGAAAATCTCCATATCCTTATGACCGT
>DAHVKR010000316.1:0-355 GCA_027320785.1 Bdellovibrionales bacterium | reverse complement strand
CGAAGTGCATATGCTCAGGATCATAATAAGAACCGAACGAGAAAGTATGATAAGAGTCCAACCATTCATTTTTAAAGTGTCCACGCTGATTTGAAAGTCTCGTTGTCATCATAAAAACTCCTCTTTAATTATTTAGTCAGCCTTAGCCACCAAGAAAGGACGATAGTATTTAAAGTAAGTAGTGGCCAAGTAAAGATGAAGAACTAAAAGAACAAGTGCCGGACCCATTCCGGCGGGATCCAAAAAGACATGCATCACCACGATATTCACAGTAAGTGGGGCTAAAAGAACTAGAGCTAAAGGAATAAAGTAACCGGATAATAAAAGAAGACCGATCACAAGCTCCAAGATTTTC
>DAHVKR010000315.1 GCA_027320785.1 Bdellovibrionales bacterium | reverse complement strand
AGGATAACCCTTGGCCCTTGGGAGTTTCCTTCTTTCGAGCCGAGGTTTATCCTCAAAGTTTCATCAATTCCTTTTTATCAAAGTAACTTTTGAGAGATTTTGTTACAGATGCTTATTGACATGCTCCCAGTTCACTAAGTTCCAAAAAGCACCTAGGAAGTCAGCACGGCGATTTCGATAATCAATGTAGTAGGCATGTTCCCATACATCGCAAGTCAAAAGCGGTGTCATTCCTTTTGTCATAGGATTTTCCGCATTTGAAGTGCTTGTAATTTCGAGTTTACCCGCAGAGTTTTTTACTAGCCAGCCCCAACCAGAACCAAACTGCTTCACACTGGCATCTGTGAATTTCTCTTTGAAAGTTTGGAAAGAACCAAATTCAGTTTTAATCGCATCCGCGATTTTCCCTGTCGGTTCGCCCCCACCTTTAGGGGAAAGACTGTTCCAGAAAAATGTGTGATTCCAAACCTGAGCGGCATTATTAAAAATACCCCCACTGGACTTTTTAATAATCTCTTCAAGAGTTTTTCCTTCAAACTCAGTTCCGGGAACCAATTTATTCAAGTTGTCTACGTAAGCCTTATGATGTTTACCGTAGTGAAACTCCAATGTCTCGACAGACATGTGAGGAGCTAAAGCATCTTTTGAGTAAGGAAGTTCGGGAAGTGTAAATTGAGCCATAATGTCATCCTTTCCATGAATCATTAAAATCAGAGATTATTTATAGCACAAGGTCGGCACCTGTCCAAAATATTTACACCCAAGATCCTGTCAAGTTGTATAAAACTGTATCTTTGCAGTGGCATAAAACAGGCAACGACTCTCTGCATGAATAAATCCACACTTTCCCTTTTTATATTCTTTTTATCCCTATCGGCCTTTTCTCAGACCCTTCAGTCATCAACATCGTCAACGAATATGTCCATTGACGATCGTCCCACTTTGACGGCTCGCCTACTCTCGGAGCAATATAAGTACACAGAAGATGGTATGTCGATCAGTGGTCAGCTTTCAGGTATTGGCCTGGCTGGCTCTCAAAAGTTTTTCGCCGGATTTATTTTATCTGGAGATCTTCAATACCTTTCTGGAAGCCCTCACTATGATGGACAACTCCAGTCCGGTGACCCTCTTGAGGCTTCGAGTCGAGATAGCTATTATGAAGTTCGAGGCCTTATTGGTCGCGACGATTTGATTTTATCACCTAAGGCCTATGTTGATTGGAGCCTGGGTATGGGCTACCGAGCTTTGAAAAATCAAATTCAAGATAAAGCAGGGTATCGAAGAGAGCAATCTTATCAATATCTGCCAGCCCTCCTTGGCTTCAATTTTTCAGCAATGGGCCTCGAATTCCGAGCGGGTGCTGAGTACGATATCTTCTTAGAAGGTCAAAACACCACCCATTTGGAAGATGTGAGCTCTGAACTTCCTCCTCTTCATCTTAAGCAACATAGTGGCTCAGGACAGCGCCTTAGTTTTTCAGTTCAAAAGAAATTGAAGTCCATGACGCTCTTAGCTCGAATGGATTATACCAAGTGGCATGTGGAGGACTCTGAATACAAAGATGTTACCCTCGGTGATCAGACTGCCTGGTTTTACGAACCCAATAACAAAACAGAAACAACAGCTCTATCCCTAGGCCTCAGCTACTAAGAATTATCCGAAACGACCGGAAATATATTCTTCCGTCAATTTTTGTTCTGGATTTGTGAAAATCTTATTGGAACGATTAAACTCGACCAGTTTCCCCATATGCATAAAGCCTGTGTAATCAGAAGCACGTGCCGCTTGTTGCATATTATGAGTCACAACCAAAAGACAACAGTCCTCTTTCAGATGAACAAAGAGTTCTTCAATTTTAGCCGTCGAAATAGGATCCAAGGCTGAAGTAGGTTCGTCTAATAATAAAACTTCTGGCTTCATGGCAATGGCACGAGCAATACAAAGTCGTTGCTGCTGCCCACCTGATAAACCCATTCCACTTTGTTTGAGTTTATCTTTGACCTCATCCCAAAGGGCGGCCTTATGAAGAGCCCATTCCACCCGTTCTTCCATTTCAGAACGCTTGAGCTTCTCGTACATTTTCACACCAAAAACCACATTATCAAAAATGGACATAGGGAAAGGTGTTGGTTTTTGAAAAACCATTCCGATTTTAGAGCGAAGTTTTGTGACATCCACCGAAGAATCCAAAATGTTTTCGCCATTGAATTGGATTTGCCCCTCACCATGCAGATTGGGATACAATTCATACATTCGATTACAAGCTCTCAAGAGAGTCGATTTACCGCAACCTGAGGGGCCAATCAAAGCTGTGACCTTACGATCCTCAATGGCCAGATTGACATTCTTGAGGGCCTGCACAGCGCCATAGTAAAAATTAAAATTAATGTATTGGATTTTCGTACTCACGCTTTTTTCCTTATGAAAACTCGAGCCAATATATTCAAAGCCAGAACTGTCACCGTAATCAAAAGAGCTCCTGCCCAAGCTAAATCTTGCCAATCCGTATAAGGGCTCATCGCAAATTGAAATATCAC
>DAHVKR010000314.1 GCA_027320785.1 Bdellovibrionales bacterium | reverse complement strand
CATTTGTGACCATCAGGTTATCGTTAACAGCCCAAATTGGATCATCATAGACAACTGAATTCTCGACAGCGCCGACATAGACATTGTTTAACTCATTGCGAGCTTGTAAATCTTTGCCGTCATTTGCGAGCTCTTTTGATTTGCTAAGAGCTCCCTCGACGTTTCGAATATCCAGTGCGAGTTGGTATCTTCCGACCCCGGCTTGATCCTCTGCTATTTTGTCTTTTTTGGGATTGCGTTTAATTTTTGTATCATACTCAGCAACTGTGAACATGTCGTCAACAGTAGGGATTAAATAGTCTTTATATTTGTTGTTAAAGGTATAGACTTTGTTATTAAACCTGAGCGTCGAAGACACTGCGAGCTCGGGAGATTTTTTTTGAAGTTGGGTCGCAAAGTTTTGAGCTTGATCAATATGATAAACAGCATCTTTGCTAAAGCCTAAATCCAAAGCATGTTTTGCCAATGAAATTTCACCCATCATGTCGCTCGACTCATTCAATTGTTGCACATAGAAAGACCCCATGCCTGGTGCTTTTTGCTCAGCAACTGTCATTCTCTTATCTGAGGCAGCAAATGCCGCTGCTGTTGATAGAACTATTACGCCTGCGACGGCTGTTTTTTCGAGAGTTCTTATTTTGATCATGGCCGACTCCTTTGTGAGTGTTAATATTTGATCTTTTGGTTATCACAGAGAAATATTTTTCTTCCTCTGTGTCTCTCATGTTTTGTTTTACAGGAGTTAGCTTAAATGACACTTAAGGAAACGAGAAATTTTAGGATTTGTGAAATTACAAGTGGACCTAAAAGTCTGAATCTAATTTTGAGATTATCAAGATAAACTTCTAGTTGTTTTTTTGGGAAGAGAAACAACGATACGCAAGCCTTTTCCAGAATGACTGTCTTCGAGTGATATTCTTCCAGCATGTAGATCGACAATTCTTTGAGCGATGGCGAGCCCAAGTCCAGTACCTGATTTAGAACCCTTTTCAGCTTTTTCAAAACGTCGCATAACACGTTGGCGTAGATTTGCAGGGATGCCGGGACCCGTATCTTCCACAACAAAAGTCGCAAAATTTCTTTCCGTATCCCTTTCGAGATGAATAGAAACTTTTCCTTGGCGTGGAGTGTAGGTAATAGCATTTCGAATTAAATTATCCGCAAGTATTTGAATACTTTGCTCACTGGCTTCAATAAAAAGAGATTTCTCTGGGCAGGAGCATGACAGCTCAATGTGCTTTTGCTGGGCTGATGCAAGATTGTCACGTGTCACTTTTTCTATAAGTGACACAAGATCGACATGCTCTTTTGCTAAATCTACTTTTTCACTTGTTAACCTTGAGATAGCGAGGAGTTGCTCGACAAGGCGTGTTCCTCTGTCGACGGACTTAATCACATTTTTCAAAGCATTTTCCCGAACCTGAAGGTCTGATGTGGCCATGGCAATTTCAGTCTGGAGTCGAATTCCCGCTAGAGGGGTGCGGAGCTCATGCGAGGCATGGGCGGCAAAGTCGCGTTCTTGCTCATGTCGATCATGATGATAACTTAGAAGACGATTTATCGAGGTAACGAGAGGGACAATTTCAGCAGGAATATTATTCGTGTCGATCGCCATTCGCTCTTTTTCCAAATCGCGTTCGACTCGAAGTGAAATTTGATGAATATTTTTTAGAATACTGTTGGGTATGGATCGACTTAAAATCCAAAGTAAAACCCCAGTCGGAATCACGGGTAAAAAAATTGCAAAAAGAAGAAGTGGATCGACATGTTCTGGAAGAGCTACAAAAAGAGAAAGTCCCCATCCAATTAAGATGAGGACTAGAAGTGCAATTATGAAGAGCTGCTTAGGTTTAGCTTTCATTGGACCCGACTCGATACCCAACATGGCGAAGTGTCTCGATAAAGTCCTTTCCTAATTTTTTTCTAAGACCATGAATATGAACTTCAATAGTGTTGCTTTCAATTTCCATGTCCCAACCATAGAGACTTTCTTCCAATTGAACTTTTGTTACGACCTTTCCCTTTTTCTCCATCAGAGTATGCAAGATAGCAAATTCCTTAGGGCCTAAGGCAATCGACTCACCTTTTAGAGTAACTTTATTTGCAGCGGGATCAAGTGTGACATCTCCGACTTGCAAAACAGGAGTACTTCTTCCGCCAGCCCGGCGACGAAGAGCTCGAAGACGAGCAAGAAGTTCTTCAAGTTTGAAGGGCTTGACGAGATAGTCATCAGCTCCAGAATCAAGACCTTTTACGCGGTAGGCGACATCATCGTAGGCCGTTAGGATAAGGACGGGGGTATCGTCTTTTTTACTCCGCATAAATTTTAAGACATCGAACCCGGAACCATCTGGAAGCCCAACATCCAACACGACCATTTCATATTGATTGGTCGAGAGGGCTGTTTCAGCTGATTCAACATCTTCAACCCAGTCCGCGGCGTAGTGTTCCATGTTGAGAGCTTGGCAGACTCCGTCTCCAATAATTTTATCATCTTCGACAACTAGTACTCTCATAGTAACCACCTTTAGCCTCTT
>DAHVKR010000313.1 GCA_027320785.1 Bdellovibrionales bacterium | reverse complement strand
AGCGGAACAGGAAAAGAAGTCGTCGCCCGGGCTCTTCATAATGCCAGCCCTCGAGCTGACAAACCTTTTATCGCTATCAACTGTACCGCTATTCCTGACACCCTGATGGAGTCGGAGCTATTTGGTCACACGAAAGGCTCTTTCACAGGCGCAACGGCTGACAAAAAAGGTCTCTTTGAGGAAGCTCAAGGTGGAACTCTTTGTCTTGATGAAATTGGCGATATGGATATGGCCCTACAAGCCAAACTTCTTCGCGTTCTTCAAGAGCGCAACATTAAACCCGTCGGAAGTAATCAGTTCAAATCTATTGATGTGCGCGTTTTAGCTGCAACTCATAAGGACCTTAAGAAATCCATTGCCAACCAAACCTTCCGCGAAGACCTCTACTATAGACTTTCCGTTATTCCGGTTATCATCCCTGCTCTTCGTTATAGAACTGAAGACATCCCCTTATTGGCTCACCATTTTTTAAGAAAATATTCAGCCTTGAATGGACGGCAAAATCTGACTTTCACTCAAGATGCGCTTCGAAAACTCATGAGTTTTTCATGGCCCGGCAATGTGCGTGAGCTTGAAAATATGGTGGAACGCTTAGTTGTATTATCTCGTGGCAATCAAATAGATGCTGTGGATATTCCCACAGCTGACCAGTCCACTTCTGAGCAGTTTTATGGTCAGGCGACGAGCGATTACCCCACCCTTGAGCAACTCGAGAAACGCTACATAGAGCTGATCCTTGAAAAAACAGGTGGAAAAAAAGAAAAAGCCGCCCAAATTTTGGGAATCAATCGCCGTACTCTTTATCGCAAAGAAAGAGACTACGGATTTGTGACAGGCCCTGAAGAAGAGGAAATGACTTAAAAGTCATTTCTGATTGTTTTACTCGATTGAGTATTTCCGTTTTTGAGCCTGAATCCATTGATTCATTCTTTTTTCCAAAAGAGTCAAAGGAAGAGCGCCTCCTCTTAAAAGAGCATCATGGAATTCTCGGATATCAAAATGTTCACCCAAAGCCTTCTTCGCCTTTTGTCTAATTTCTAAAAACTTAAGTTGTCCCACCTTGTAAGCGAGAGCCTGTCCGGGCCATGCGATATACCGATCAATTTCCACTTCACTTTCAAGCTGGCTCTTCGCTAAATGATCCATAAAGTATTTTAAGGCTTTCTCCCGACTCCAACCCTTTGCATGAAGACCCGTATCCACAACTAAACGAACAGCTCTCCACATTTCATAGGTCAATTGTCCATAGCGTGAATAAAGATCCTTGTAAAAACCCATGTCCTTCGCCAAAGACTCAGCATAAAGTCCCCAACCTTCCGAGAAGGCTGTGTAGCCACCATATTTTCGAAAGTCCGGGAGATCTTTTTGCTCCTGAGAAAGAGCGATTTGAAGATGATGCCCCGGAACCGCCTCATGATAAGTGAGGGCTTCCATCCCCCATTTCGGGCGAGTTTTAAGATCATAAGTATTGGCTTCGAAATACCCTGCCCGACCTATCACAGGATTTCCTGGAGTATAGTAAGCGGTGGGCGCTGCCTTTTCCTTATAGGCGGGAATAGCACGAACACCGTAGGTCAATCGAGGCAATGTTTTAAAATATTGAGGCAAGGCTGCATCCATTTGCTTTGCAATATTACGATAGCCCTTTAAAAGATCTTCAGGATTTTGATAATAGAACTTGGGATCTTTCATCAGGTAATCATTAAAAGCTTTCAAGTCTTTTTTAAAACCTGTTTGAACTTTGATTTCTTCCATCTCTTTTGTAATACGGGCGACCTCTCTTAAACCCAACTCATGAATTTGATCAGCCGTCATATCCGTCGTCGTCTGTTTTTGAATGGCCCAGCGATACCATTCCTTCCCTTGGGGAAGAGCCTCAAGAGAGGTCGTCTTACGCGCCTGAGGAATATATGTTGTCACTAAAAACTTCTTAAAGTCTGCCATAGCTGGCATCACTTTTCCCTGAATCACTTGAAGAGCTTGTTCGCGAACCGTTTCCTGCTCTTGAGGTGGTAATGCCTTCAATTCTTTAAATGGCTTAAAAAGCACGGAGTCTTTTGGATTCTTTTTAAGAATATCATCGAATTGCTCAGGAATTTTCTTTAAAACGACCTGTGGTTCCGTAATTCCTAACTCTAAACCCTTCGACAGCAAAATTTTATTCTGCTCAATTTTCAAAGGTATTTTTTCGAGTCGTTTTAAAATGTGATTGATTTCAGCTCGATTATTCTGAGGCATTTCTAAAAGCGTATCAATCACATCCGTATGAACTCCACCTAACTGATTGATAGCCAGATACTCATAGGGAAACTTTTGAGCTTGAATACGAGTTAGCAGAGCTTCTCGAAAAAGCTCGTAATTTAATTTATTTTTTTGAGAGAGCTGACGTTTGGAAATAGAATCCAAAGCTTTTTTAAGACAATGGGCTTTCTTCTGGCGATTTTGAATAGCCTGCAGACTATCATCACTCCAATCATCCCCCAGTTCGGGATGACCCATTTGATAACCCCATTCAGGATTCTCCCTCATCGTTTCATCCC
>DAHVKR010000312.1 GCA_027320785.1 Bdellovibrionales bacterium | reverse complement strand
CGCCTACTACGTCACCGCCAGAGAGCGGATCACCGTTCAGCCAATCCCACCTACGAAAATGGCCTCGGAGTCGTCCTCCGAGGCCATGCCTCAAAATATTCTCAGCCTAAAAAAAATCCCCAAGCAACCACCCCGCATCGTTGCGGACGGCGGTGTACTTAGGGATGGTAATGGTGGAGGTGGCGGGAATCGAACCCGCGTCCGCAAGAGTTCCACATAAAGGCGCTACATTCTTAGTCGTTGTTCAATTTAGTGATGAGCGAGTACAGCGACAAACTCAACCCACCACAATCCCCCAGCAAACATATTAAGCCGCTAGCCTGGAGAAAACACCAGCGACCGAGATCCCTAATCGACGATCATAAAGAGCCGGGATCGCTCTCTTTAAGATCGCGCAGACAAATTAAGCTGCGAGTGCGAAGTCGTTGTTAGCAACTATCAATTTGCATGTTTTTAACGAGGCCCTCATGCTCCCCGGAATGCTCCTTTTGCTTCACTTCCCACGTCGAAACCATGACACCCCCGACGCTGAAACGAAAACTGAATCACTAAACTATACCACATTTTGCTCCGCGTGCTTGAACTCATACAAGTGTGATATTTTTTCGAATTAAAGGAATTTCACTGAGTTATCAACCGTTTCCACAGACTTATCCACAGACCTGCCTCTTTTTTAGGAAAAATAGACCCATTTTTTTAAGAATCTGTGAAGGATTCTTCATTTTTTTCTCATCTTTATGATCTGATGCGTTGAGCTTCTGAATTAAATCGTGGAAGCTTCGAGATTGGTCACTTCCGCTGCTGGCTCTGCTGGACTCACCAAAGACTGCAGCAAACTCTTCATTTTTTCCTGCTTGCTGACCTGAACATCCCCCGCTTTTTGAGTCACAGGGAAAAGCTGAATGTTGAGTTGATAAATGCGGTCTCCCTCACTTTGAGTACGAGCAATCACATTGTCCTTCGTAAACTGCTTACGCATCTGACGAAGCTTAAACTTAATCTCTTCAAATTCATTCTTTGTTAATGAAAGGGTTACCGTTCCAAACTCACGCTCGGTGGGATCCTCTTGAAACAAAGATTCCATTCCTAAATAAAGGAGCTCAGCTTGCAGCTTCTTCACCAAAGCCACTGGAATATTGTCCGCGCTCTCCATCAAAGGACGGGCTTTTTTCATCGCCCCCGTCTCGGGATCGCGAACGAGCTCACCAGACTCTAAAAGTTTTTGTAATGACTTTTGAATTTCGTCTTCTGTCACCTTTTCGCCCAAGAGCTGCTTCAGATGGGCCGAATCAAAGATCACACCTTTTTGATCCACCATGGAATATAAAATCCATGTGACCCAACCCGGAACCTTCTCCCAAGTCTTCGAGTCAATCTCACCGGATTTAATCTGCTGAGTAACCCGCTTTTCCATTAATTCTTTTAAGTAACGATTGCGCTCGGCTGGGTCTGTGGCCTGCGTATAGCTGACCAAACACTTGAGCTCATCTGCTTGTTCTTTTTGAAGACTCAAAGCTTTCGCAAATTTCGCCACCATATCATCTGAAAGATTTCTTTTCCCTTCAATGATCAGTCTTAAATACTGAGGTGACTTGATATTCGCAGCTGCCGAAAACATTTGGTAATTGTAGGGTCTGATATCTTTTTTGGTCTGCTCGCGCTTAAAAGCGTAGAAGTCGGCCAAATACTTTCGATAATCCATGTACTGGCTGAGTTCAGGTGCTTGCATATCAGACCCCCTTTTATTTGAGAGAGTCTCCCCCTCAGAGACCCTCTATTAAGTGAACTTTGCTTTCACTAGCGTGACAAGATCAAACTGACTTGTTGGATATTGGAATCGCCGCGTGGCACCAGAAGAAGGTTTCCAAAGCTGCTACCCAATACGAGGTTCTGTCTAAATCGAAGAACTTGAGTCGATAAATACGGCGTCAAGAAAACGCTGCCCTCATCAAATCCATTCAAAATCACACCCAATGAAGCACTGTAAGGTCCTCGAGAAACAGCAGAGATCTGAATGCCCTGAACAGTGTAACCACGGTAGTGATAAACATCGATATAAGGAGTTAAATCAATACGAGGTTGCGGAGGAATATAAGATGGCAATTGCACAGGCACAATGATCTCGCGACCTTGATAAGGTGGAGGACGATTGTCGATGGAAGTCAGGTCCACTGAAATTTTATCAATCAACATCTCACCATTAGCAGAGACTGATAGGTTTCGAATATCGCGACCGATCTCAAGAGCTTGGCTTGGATAAAGAACAATCTCTCCCACATCAGCACGTTGTGAATCCACACGACGACCATTGATCACTAAATCCAAGCTGTAGTTCACTTGGCGTGAGCGAACTACATAAACATGAACGGCATCCAATTGATAACCTTGAAGACGATAAAGATCGCCCATCAAATCGATGGATTCATTTCGAACATAGCGATTCACATCAATATCTTGGCGAATGCGATTTCGATCACCAGAACGAGGCCCCGGTCTAATAGGCTCGCGGTAATTGCCTCGGTTCGGCGAAGTTCCCGGTTTTACGATGT
>DAHVKR010000311.1 GCA_027320785.1 Bdellovibrionales bacterium | reverse complement strand
GGGGATGCGGGTGATGGCTTAACCCAGACGACAGTGGGTTCTATTATCATTCGGGACTTAATTTTGGATCATCCAAATGCGTGGGCCTCATTTTATGATCCCTCTCGACATATTCGAGCCTTACAAGCCTTGGGAGAAAAGAAGGGGCGTTCTTTGGGTGCAGCTGGCGTACGTTAAACTAGTTGGCACTTTTTACTGTATAGAATTCTGACAGTTTCAATATTCGATCGGTTCCTCTATCCTCGCTACTAACAAAAGAGGGTAGAGGAACTTTATGAATTTGAAACCTGTTGTATCATTACTCGCGATCTCATTGTTCATGGTGGGTTGTGGTCAAAACAAATCATCTAATGGTTCAAATGCCCCAAATCTGATGACAAGTCAGGGGATGTGTTCTCAGGATACGGCTCAATTGCATAATGAACTCAAAAGACTCTCTTATCAAAAACTATCTAACAAAAGTCAGCTTAAGGAAATTGATCGCTCTTGCCGCTCGTTACAGTCTCAGATTGGAAACAACTCTTGCCAAGTTGAAAATCCACACAAACAACAAAATCAATTCATTGCCTATTCTGATGTGGCGAATTTTTGCTCTGAGGTATCAACCTATGTGAGAGGTCATAACTCAAAACGTGTGCGAGATCTTAGTAAAGTTCGATTTGAGGATATGTAT
The DNA here is from genome assembly GCA_027320785.1 of Bdellovibrionales bacterium. Lineage (GTDB taxonomy): Bacteria > Bdellovibrionota > Bdellovibrionia > Bdellovibrionales > Bdellovibrionaceae. Next base: position 1,892 of record DAHVKR010000311.1, on the reverse strand, counting down.
GGTCCTCAGTATCAGTTCACATTTAATAAATCTACTTTGGCAGAAAGAGATTTCGTGACACAAGACTCTCAAACACGCTGTCGATTTAATCTTCTTAAAAGAACTAATAAAAATTTACGTCAGTCTAAAGGTCGTTTCCTGTCTGTTTCAAGGCTGACAGTGAATCAAACAAATACTTATGAAGCTGAAATTAAACTAAGCGGATCCAATGATCTGATGAAGCTCACATGTATTTCAAAATCAAGTCAGCTGACAGTTCAAGATATGAACTCAGCCCTTGAAGACGTTGCACAAATCGAAAATAAATAGGGGATGCGTTACATTAGCATCTCAATAACGCGGGTCTGAGCCCTATCCTCAGGCCCGTTTTCCTTTTTCCCAGTAGAGAAAGTTGCATTTTAAGGTCGTCGCGCTAGGATGACGACATGGATATTCTGCATTTTAAAAATCACTTTTATCAAGGCCTTGATTTTATTAATCTCAATAATTCAGGACAATGCTTGATCCCAGATGTGAACCGGGATTTGGCGAACCTCTGGCATCAGCGCCACTATCAAGAGGGAGCTCTTTGCGCGATGGAGGGTTGGGCACAAACAGATGTCACACGAGAGCGGCTTGCTCACTTTCTAGGAGCTGAAAAAGCAGAGACGGCCTTTTTTTCTACGACAGCGGCTGCTATTTCTCAGGCGGCATTGGGAATTCCCTTTCAAGAGGGAGATGAAATTCTCACTTGGGATCAAGAGTATCCGTCCAACTTTTATCCATGGAGATTGGCGGCTGAAAGGTCCCGCGCAAAATTAATTCAAATTTCATCAGAAGAAAACTATTCGACACCAACTCAAAAAATATTGGATCGAGTGAATAAGAAAACAAAAGCCGTAGCTGTTTCGTGGGTTCAATTTACGGCGGGAGCTTTGACGGATTTACAAAAAATTTCTAAAGAGCTTCAAGGTTCAGGTATTTGGCTTGTAGCCGATATTATTCAAGGGGCGGGCGTTCGGCCTTTTCATTTTCATGAATCAGGATTTGATATTGTTTGTGGGGGGAGCCACAAGTATATGTGTTCAGGTTATGGTGCGGCCTATATGCTTGTCAAAAAGCAAAAAATTCAAGAGCTTCAGCCCCTGCATGTGGGAGCGATGACTTATGGTATACCCGAAACACCGAATAGCCCTAATCTTCAGCCGAAGACAGATGGGTTTCGATTTGAACCTGGAACAAAAGCTATGGTGGAGATCATCGCCATGGGGGCGACGCTCGAGCTCTTCCAGAAAACGGGTATTCAAGAAATTTATAGAGAGGCCTCGAGGCTGGCACTACGCTTGGCCACAGGCCTTCGAGAGTCTCGTTTTGAAGTCATTCATACAGAGGGTCCTATTGTGAATTTTCACTCAGCCGACTTGGGCAAAATGGAAAAAGTCATTCAAAGTTTGCAGGATTCGAAGGTGGCTTTTGTAAAAAGAGGGCCTGGTATTAGACTTTCAGCTCATGCGTACAATACAGATGAGCAGATCGACAAAGTGTTGAATTTAATTACTTAGTCTTTTTGGGTTTTAATGTGGATAGTAGGTGATTGATCTCAAAAGCTTTCTTTTTTGCATCAGCAGAAGATTCACGAATACCTTTAATTGTAGTCTTGCTGTCAGCTTTGCCAGAACAAAACTTATTATTAGCTTCTGCTAAACTATTCACAAGTCCATTCAGCCTTTGAGAAATATCAAAGTTTCTCTTCTCATTTAATTTAACAGAAGAAGTGTGGTGTCTCAAAACAGCATTGACGGAAAAAGCATAGCCAATTTGAATTCCGAGCTCATTACATAGATGACGCGCGAGTCGTTCGGCCTCGTCAGGGCTTGGATTTTTAGGAGAATTAGAGGGGCTTTCAACTTTTT
>DAHVKR010000310.1 GCA_027320785.1 Bdellovibrionales bacterium | reverse complement strand
GTCTGTGCAATACAACCACCAAAACACTTCACAAAATAGAAGTAAAAGCTTCTAAGAATTCAAAGCCAACTATCATTAATTTAAAACCAGAAGAAACTCTAACAGTCGAATTGCACTGGACTCCTCAAACTCGAGGCATCCAAAAACTACCAAGAGTTCGTATTCAATCTTCTTATCCGACGGGACTCTTTAGAGCCTGGAAAACTTTGCGAAAAGATCAGGAGGGAATCGTATATGCCGCTCGCAAAGGAAATCAGCGTTTCCCCGATCATGCTTTTGCGAGTTTAGATTCTCTAGGCATACCCAAAGAAATTCGTGATTATCAAGTTGGTGATTCTCCACGAAGAATTCACTGGCGATCACTGGCCCAATCGGGTCAGCTTCGTACTCTGATCCATGAAGGGAATGAAGGAGCCTACTGCCATTTTAATTGGAGTCAAGTCGCCAATCTGTCGACGGAGGATAAAATATCCCAACTCACTCTCTGGATTTATCTCGCAGAACAAGAAAAAATTCCATGGACACTCAAGCTTCCGCATATCACTTATAATTCAATGACCCCTCAAGCTCGAGAAAATGCTCTCGCCGAACTTGCGACATGGGAGGGGACATGATTTTTTTTAAGAAGAGTCCTTTGAGTTATTCTCTTATCGCCGCTCTCTTGATGGTTCTTGTGGAAGTAGAACCTTGGGCCATGGTTCTCAGTTTGATTTTACTTTTCGCCCGTTGGGGAGCCGAAAAAAAATGGTGGCCCTTCTTACCTAAAATATGGATTAATTTTTTATCTATTGCGGCCCTCGGACTGGTGCTCGCTCAATTCAAAACTTTTTTAGGACAAGAAGCCTCCAGTACACTTTTGGTTCTTCTCTGTACGCTACGAATAGCAGACTTTAAAACTGAAAGAGATCAAAAGTCTCTTATCTTGCTTGGATTCGTACTAGTCGCCCTCAAGTTTCTTTTTACCTTAGATCTTTATTGGCTCCCCATTGGTGGACTCATCTTTTTGGGACTCTGGAGAGCTCTTCTTCCATCCGATATGGAGGCTCCTTGGAAAGTTATATTTCTTGAGGCTCTTAAATCATTTCCAATTGTTGTTTTGTTATTCTTTGCTTTTCCCCGGGTTCAAGTCCCATGGCTTCGAAATGCTCCCACTCCGATTCCCTTAAGCGGTTTTAGCGAGAGCATCTCTCCAGGCGATATCGCAGACTTAACACTTAGCCGAGAAACAGTCTTTCGAGCAAAGTTTCTCAACTACCGCCCGAGTGCTCGAGATCTTTATTGGAGAGGGGCCGTCTTAGAGGAGGCTGATGGCTTCACATGGAATAAAACAAAAGAGCCTGTATTCGAAACACAGTCTCCTCGACAAGAACTCAGCCCTGATTACATGATTACTCTTGAACCCTCTTCCACAAGAGTACTCCCGACCTACGAATACACGCGCTTTATTTCCTCACCCATTATAACAGCCTATAAGTCGGATCGCGCTGTTTACAAAACACATGAGCGTATTCTTTCGCGCATTCAATATACAGGCTCTATTTCAGACAGCTGGAGTGGACCCACCACTCATGAGCCTCTTCAGCTTCACGAACTTCCTCCCAAAACAAAAGCATGGGTTCAAGCTCTTCAAAAGAAAAAACTTTCTTTTCAAGAAAAGCTTCAAACGCTCAAGTCCTTCTTTGCGAATGGTGGCTTTGCTTATACACGCCAGCCGGGCGCTTACGAAAATATGGATGAGTTCCTCTTTGGACGAAAACTTGGGTTTTGTGAACACTTTGCAGGAGCCTACGCTACACTTGCACGTGCACTCGGAATTCCGGCAAGAGTCATCACAGGCTACCAGGGTGGTGAGTGGAATGATACGGGGGAATTTTATCGAATTACGCAAGCAGATGCCCATGCCTGGGTAGAAGTTCGAAATCCAACAGGTATGTGGTTTCGAGTGGACCCAACATATTGGATCGCCCCTCTTCGAATTGAGCTCGGAGGACTTCAATACTTCCAGCTAACTCCTCAAGATTTAAAACAAGGCATGGGATATGCCATGGATAAACTGCACGGTCAAAATCTCATCGCAAATCTTATCAGCACAGCTCAATTTCAAATTGATAATTTGAATTATCTTTGGACTCGAGCTCTTCTTGAGTTTGACTTAGTGGAACAACAAAAGCTTTTAAAGTTATTAGCACCTCGTATTGGATGGTGGATTTCATTTATCGCTTTTATTGTTCTCATGTATTTTACCCTAAATAAGGTATTCAAATATAAACGCGAGACCGATCAAGCTACTGAGACTTTTCTATGGCTTCAAAATCAATTTGAAAAAAAAGGATTTTATCGAAATGAATCCGAGCCACCCATTGAGTATTTAGAAAAAAGAAAACAGGATTTTCCGAAAGATATTGTTTTGTTAAATAAAACAATTCAGCTTTATCGATACGAGAAATATCGTGAAAGAAAAAGCGGCCCCGATGATTGGAGCCGCTTGAGACGCGCATGGAAATACACACTAACCAATCAAGCGAAGTAAATAGCCTTTTGATTCGTTGGCATATGAAAGTGCCGCTGCTTGGTACTG
>DAHVKR010000030.1 GCA_027320785.1 Bdellovibrionales bacterium | reverse complement strand
TGGTGAGGATTGCCTTTAAGATACAATCCGCCCTAATATAGGGTTATGAATCAACAGGCCAGTCGGATATTTCACGAGATCCCACGTTCAATAGAGAGGGATCTTATTTTGGCTGATGCGGCGGCTCTTGCCGTCGATATCTATGTTAAATTTTCAGATCAACAAATTCTTTTAGCGAAAATTTTGAAATGGATTCCACCATTTAAATTACAGATCACTTATCCTGAAGGTCCTCGACCTCTTCTGCAAAAAACAATTCCCGCTCAGTTTAATTGTCGAGGTGAAAAGTATTTTGCGATGGTTTTTGTTCAGGATGTGGGGGGGCAATTCTTTCTTGTTGTCGAGGGCTCTATTTACAAAGTCCAAAGACGTCAAAGTTTCCGATTAAAGCTTCCCTCAGATTATCCGATGCAAGTCCTTCTTTTTGAAATGAATGGTCATCGAATGAATGATAAAGTTAAGTTGCTCGATCTGAGTGAGGGTGGCTGCAGTTTGCAGGTTCCTATGCACTTGGCGAGCTCCATGGGGGCCTATATAGGACTCGATATTAAAATCGGAGCTCGAGCGGCCTTTATTCAATATGGTCATGTTCGGTACTTAAAAACAGACAAAACCCATGTTCGATTTGGTGTTCAGTTTGATCAGAATAAAACTGTGAACTCGGGACTTTTCAGTCTTGTCCGAGATCTTTACGTTGAGTTGTTTTCTAAGTGGTCCCGTCGTCGTTAGTGGTGCGAATGGGGTCTTTTTAGAAGTTCTTCGAGAGCTTTTTGATCTTGTTCGGCTGGGGTTGGGGCTTGGCCACGAAGAGACCAAAGTGCTCGATGGGCTCTATCTGCTACAAGTTGTTCATCCGTTCGATTCGCAATAGACTGTAAAGTCTCAGCTTTTTTTTCAGAGGGGACGGACAAAGAGAGGATTTCCTCAACGGCCTGCATTCTCAATATTTTTTCATATTCACCGAAACGTTGAGGGCTCAAGAGCGGATCAATTTTAGCAAGAGCAACGTCTTCTAAACTACTGAGAGCTTCTGCTTTACCACTCCAACCCATCAGCATAACGGCTAAAAAACGGTTGTCCTCTGATTTTTGTCGATCGAGGGAGTATTTTTCAAGTTGCTTGAGATCTTCTTCTGATAAGGTGCGGGCCCAATCTTTCAGCCTACTTTCTGTTGCTTCAGGATTGGAATCGATATGCCCGATAAGCTCGCCTTCCTTTTCCAGTTTTCTCTCGAGAGGCTCATCAGATTTTGCCGTCTGAACAGCTGGAGGGGTGACATGAAGAGAAGCGCGTGGAGCTTGAATAGGTGAGGTTTGTTTGGGGTGTAGGATCTGTGGCAGAGCGCCTGGAGACTCTGGGTTCTGGTGTGAATAAAGAACCCAGAGTGCTAAAAGAATTGAAAGAGCGAGAGCGCTACGTTTCAACATTTATGAAGTCTATTTTTCAACAGTGAACCCGTTATAAACAGGTGTGTTGATCATACTGCTATAGTGATTTTTCCCAAAGCTCCACAATGATTCAGAACCATTGGAACCTTTTTCGTAGATCAAGCCATCTTTTTTAAGAAGAAGAGTTTTTCCGTTGTAAGAGGCGACATCTACAAGTGAAGGATCCCACTTCAAACTCAAGGCCTGATCAAGGGCATGAGTGCGCGTATTCACAGGGTAGATAAGACCTTGATTGTCGATTAAGAAATAGCCAGCTTGGCCATTTTCAAGTCGAGTGGCAGATCTTTGAGCCTGAATAGGAAGTGTTGTGGGGCTATCCCAGTCTCCCTCAGGAAAATTGAAGAACTGAAGGTGTTGGTTATCTGTCATTTGAAGAACGAAGCGTTTCGGAGCCACATCAAACTCTTCAAAGTCAAAAATAGGAGCTTTATCTCTTGTGAGAAGCTTGTAGTAAGAATAGGAATCATCGATATTTTCCTGCATGTGCTGCCCATAAAGCTCGATGGCATAAGCCTTTTGACCATCAAACATCGCACCGCCAAATGAAGTTCTTTTGAGAATAGCCGATTGAACTTGAGGCACATCTCTTTGAACCACTTGATCATCCACAATTAGATCAGCCTGTGTGCCATTCTGATTGAGAGCCAAAATACCTTCTTTTTCCGAAATCACGGGCTTATTGAAAACAAAATTACCGCGAGCGATGCCCATCAGGCGAGCCATTGTTTTATAAACAGGATGGAAGTTGCTTCCGAGGACAGAGACTCGGGCATAGTATTCCATTTCGATGGCGTGAGAGCCTGCATAATCATAGTCTGTGTCACAACCGTCTAAATAGGCACCTTGATAGGGTCCGTAGCTGCAAGGAACGTGACGATACCCATCTGTGTGACGAGCTTCATGAACAACTGTTCCGACTCTTCCTAAAGTAGAAAGTTGAGTCCATCCATCTTGCATTGTGAAGTAACCACCTCGGTTATAGGCTGTTGCATAAGGCACATCCTGACCGCGCTCGATGCCACGAGTTTGATCTTTCATCCAGCTGTAGTAGTTGTTTGCGGGTATAAAACCACGAATAAAAACATTGTTCCCAAAACTATTGAAGTGGCCTTTTTGGATGACTTCAAGGTCGTTAAAAAGCTTTTTGGTGTCGACCTTTGAATTGCAAAGTTCCATTCCCCCAAAAGAGCTCGTGTCGATATTGAAGTCTCGAACATACTGCTGAGCTGTTGCTTGGTTTGTGCAAGAAAAATCAGGATCTTTAGACGGTAGATCCTGCGCCCAAACCATCATCCCAGATAGAATAACCGATAGTAATAACATATTTCCCCCTCTGACCTATGACAGTAGTTCGGAGGGAGGCGAAATCAAGAAATCAGAGTGTGTGATGCATTGCAAACTGAGCTTTTTTCGCTGAGGTGAGTGAAACTCGCTATTTTGATGCTTTTGCTATGATTTCAGGGTCTGCGTTGGAGGCATTTCCTAGCAGCCAACCAGTTGAAATAATTTGACATTTTGTAAACATCTGATAGCTCACATTCAGGGTTGCACAGACAGCCATTTGAAAAGCTTTTGTCACCTGGTTGTTTTTCTCTGACTTGGATTTGTAGTGGCTTTGGTCAAAGTAGAGGAGGTAGATCTGATCCGGAATATGGGTTTGAGTGATGAGCTTCAAATCAGGGTTTGTGGATTGGATCGAGGTCGGTTGAGCATTCGAGCTTGTTTGAATCTCGCCTTGAAAATGGATAGAGTTCTGATTGTTTGTGAAAGGGAGATCCGCTGAGATCATAAGATTTCCCTCTTTATTCTTTGAAATCTCAGGATTAAATAGATCATATCTCATATTGTCAGCTTGTAGAACCTCGTTTGAGTAAGCCAGGGTATTACCACCTTTTTGAATTCTATCCTCAACAAGTTGTGAAATATTATCCTGATTTTTTTCAAGATATTGGCGAAGAATTTTGCCGACTAAAGCTTGTGGGGCTTGGTTCATAGTTTCTCGAAAGGTAGCTTTATAAAGTGACATGTACTCTTTTTGTTTTTTGCTAAATTCAGAGTTTACATATTTGCCATCAACCTTTTTGTAAATATTGGGATAGCTTTCAACAATAGTGCCTTGGTCATCTGATTTTAGGATTGTGATAAAGAGAACTTCGCAATTCGCTCCTGAGCACAGAGCTTTTAGTTTATAATGATCATTTTTTAGTTGTGTGGCATTTTGTATTTTCAAAGAAACATCTTTAAATTCGGTTAAAAGTTTATTTTGAGCGAGCACCTCGTAGGATAATTTATTAAAATCACCTGAAATGTTAAATTGAATATCTTCTGATTTGATTCCACTGGCCGTTTTGAAAGTGAGAACTTGACTCAAGTGTTCAGCCGAAAACGTATCCATCAGGATATTGATGATATTATTCACATCATCAGAATTAAGAAGAAGGTTTTGGATGGAGGGTGCGGCGGTTTGTGCGGTTGCCATCGCATTTTGAGCAGCATCCACATCCGAGCGGGAGCCTGCGCTGAGGTTTCCCCCCATAGCATCGGCATCGGCTCGAGCGCCAGTAGTCAGAGAGTCTGCGGGAGGAACCTGGATTGCGGAAGCTCCAGGTAAAGCCTGGTCTCCTGCTGGGGTATTTTGAGAGCCTGAGTCCCCCGTGTTTTGCTGACCAGGAGAGGTTGTTTTGACATCAAACTTTTGAATGCTATTTGGCAAAGGCTTTTGAAGTTGAAAGTTATCACAGCCCGTAAGCAGTGAAAGACCTAGAATAGAAAAAAACCATAACTTCATAATAACCTCCAAACTCCAGATGCTTATGCATATTTCAAGCACAGGAGAAAGCCTCTGAGATCCAATGTGGTGTGTGTGGGGTCCTTTTTCACTCCTAAGTGCGTCTAAGAGTTAGACAGGGAGACCTTATTTGACCCTGTTGTTTTTATAAATTGAGAGATTTTTAGCAAAAGAGGGGGATTGTCGAGTATCTTCTAGAACTTCAACGAATTGCACGTGTGCGATGAAAGTGGTTTGGTTATTATGCAAAATCTAGAATTCTCCAGTATGTCTCTCAGTGATGAAATGCTCCAGTCTATTCAAAAGATGGGGTATACAACAGCAACGCCTATCCAATCAGAAGTGATCCCTTATTTACTTCAGCAAGAAAATGCGGACTTAGTTGCCCTCGCTCAGACGGGATCAGGGAAGACGGCCGCTTTCGGTGTTCCTCTCCTTGAAAAAATAGATGCTCGGCAAGGTCAGATACAGGCCCTTGTTTTGGCTCCCACTCGAGAGTTGGCCGCGCAAATTGAAGATATTCTCGGAAAATTAATGAAGCCCCTCGGGATGCGTTCAATGACAATCTACGGAGGTCAAAGTTACACAGTTCAAAGAAGTCAGCTGAAGAAAAAGCCTCAAGTATTAATCGCAACACCCGGTCGCCTTGTTGATTTGTTGAACCAGAATCTATTGGACTTAACAGGATTAAAAGTTCTTGTTTTGGATGAGGCCGATCGCATGCTTTCAATGGGGTTTGAAGAAGATCTTCAAACGATCCTCAGTTACACGCACTCGGCAGATGGAGATCATGAGCGGGCATCTTGCCAGACGTGGCTTTTTTCAGCCACCATGGCTCCAGGTGTAAAAAGAATTTTAAATCGCTATTTGCATAAACCTAAAATAGTTGAGCAGCTATCCGGAAACCAAGGGGTTTCCTCTACACTTAAACATCACTTCGTGACAGTTCGTAATGGTTATCGAAAGCAGGCATTACTTCGTATTGTGAAAAGCATCGATAATTTTTACGGCATTATTTTCTGCCAAACAAAGAAAGATGTAGCCGAAGTTGAAGAATTGTTACGTGGTCATGATATTTCTTGCATGAGCTTACATGGTGATAAGCAACAGCGAGAAAGAGAACATATTCTAAAAAGTCTGAAGGCTGAAAAGTTTAGTATTCTAATCGCGACAGATGTCGCCGCACGCGGAATTGATGTTAAGAACCTTTCCCATGTCATTCATTACTCATTGCCAATAGAAATTGAGTCTTATATCCATCGTTCAGGTAGAACGGGCCGTAATGGTGAAGAGGGTCTTGTTATTAGTATAATGGAACCTTCAGACTTTTCTAAGTTGAATCGTCTTCAGAGAGCAACCAAAATTCAATTCACTCCGTATTCACTGCGAAAGACGGAAGATGTTTTGAAAGGGATTGCAAAAAGCGAATTAGATCAGTTGAGTCACTTTAAAAGTGACTCTCATATCATGAGAGAGCTTAAGAAAATATGTGGAGAGCTTTTAACTGAGCAGGAGACGAATCTTTTCTCAACAGCGGAGTGGATTGCAGCTCTTATCCATTCTAAAATGCGAGATCATAGCATTTGGAGAGATGATATCTATATCCAAGATTTTAATCCCCAATCTCGCCCTGAGGGAAGAGACCGCCGGGAAACAGGCTCTCGCTCTGGACAAAAAAGAAGAGGCCCACCATCTTCTTTTCGCCGTGGTGGCGGCGGCGGGGGACGCCGAAAGCCATCAAAACCTTCTTTTAAATCTTAATCCAGGTCACCTCATGCTTATTATGGTAGAGGTGAATGATGCGAGATCCAGGAATCTGAAGAAATCGATTCGTCACATCGTAGTCAGTTGAACCTTTGTATTTTATAGTACAAATAAATTTCATCTGCGGATAGGCCCGTTGCCAAAGCAGAACCATATCCAAGAGTGCTTGTGGCTCACAGATAATATCTGAAAAAAACCAATCGGGCTTAGGGATATCTTGCGGCTTTATTTTAAAAGCATCTCCTTTAAAAAAAGAAATACGTGGTAGCTCAGCTATTTGAGGCGCAAGAGGGGCTTTATCCACGCTTAAAACTTGACAGCCAAGTGACTGTAAAACCCAAGTCCAACCACCAGGGCAAGACCCCATATCAAGGACTGTCTGGTGGGCTTGTGGAGGAGCTACATGTAGAGTGAATACTTCCCAGAGTTTTAAGTAAGCTCGCGAAGGCGGGATTATTTTATTCTCTTCGAACTCGACTTCCCCAAGAGGGAGTGCACTACTCGTGTGTATGCTCTTAAGAATTTCATTTTCACTCAGAAGGCACCAGAAACCAAAGGGCTCAGAGGGTATTTTATCAAGGAAGTGGAGTTTCTTTTTTTTGACTCGAATAAGTTTTTCTTGAATAAGTTGAGTTCTGCGATGCAAGTGAAACGAGTACGAAGCCCAAAGTTTTTGCTCTGTCTTCAGAGCTCGCGCCGCCTGATTGATGGAGTCAATTTTAATAATCTCAATGTTAGAGAGTTTAAGCTGCGACCAGGCTAAGGAGAGATTAGCCTCCATTAAAAAAAGGCGATCCATTTGAATCACCTTTTGAAAGCCATGGTATTGGATCTCGCCTAAAAGCTCACTTTCATGACCTTTAAAGGCGAGATAGCCGAATTTCATTAAGCAGCCGTTTTCTGAGCAGGACCGAGGATGCCTCGACCTGAGCAAATAGTTGTCAGATCTTTCCAGAAGTTTTCTTTGATTTTCGTTTCCGCGGGACCCATTTTAACTTTTGGGAAATCTGCGTTTTCAGCGTGAGCGCAAAAATCGGTTTCACTGCACCCACGTACAACTTTTAGCATGAGATTAAAGTGAGAATCTGTAAATGACTTTTGATCGACGAGCATTTTTCTAAGACCTTGTTCAGGTGTATGAAGAAGAAATTGGTAAAGACCTGCATAATCATATTGACTCATTTTGGTACTCCTTTTGTGAGTTCAACACTTTGTTATCGGCTGATGGAAGAGCATTTTAAACAAAATTAGGACTTAAGAAGGGTCTAAATTATGTCGTTAAGAAATTGTGGAATTCTTATTGATACCTCTATTAGTGGCTGCAACAAGTCTGGCAACCTTCTTTATTTGTCGGTATCATTCATCAAAAAAGAATTTTAAGTCTCTTGAAGACAAGTCACTGATTCAGCAAGTTCAAATTGATCACCTACAGATTTACAAAACAATTGTTCAACACTCTCCTGATCTGTTTGTCATTGTCGATCAAAGCATGCAAATAGTTGTTGTTAACAAGACAGCTCTTGATTATGGCTGGAGTGGAAGTCAGTCCTTTTCTCATGCAAATATATCGGAAACATCAAAAATTCATTTTGAATTTGAATTACGTCAGGTTCTAGATAAGGGGATTGTTAAAGAAGGAGAAATACGTCTTGTGCAGTCTCAAAATCATTCATGGAGGTACTACCGGTATCACATTTTTCCGGTTCGTGATGAAGAAGGTGCTGTGACGGCAGCTACGATTTCTGCTTTAGATGTAACAGCTCAAAGAGAGGCTGAGAATAAACTTAATGATCAAAGAGAATTTATGGAAAGTATTATGAATGCGATTCCTGACATTCTTTATGTGAAAGATGATCATCAATGTTATTTATATGGAAATGATTTGTTTTCAAAAATAATTGGAAAAGAGTCAGGTTCTTATACAGGGCTTCGGGATGATGATATATTCCCTCCAGATACTCCCAAAACTTGGGCACAAAATGATCGACGGGTTCTGAGAACCTCTGAGGCCCAAGAAATTGAAGAAGAAATTATTGATGCAAGTGGCAAGAAACGTGTAATGCACTCAAAGCGAGTACCTTTTCGATTTCAAGATGGACGTACTGTTTTAATATCCGTCATGAGAGACTTTTCAGAAAAGAAACTGCTAGAGAATGAGCTTCAGGTCAGCCGAGCTCGTCAGGAAGAAGCCTCACGCTTAGCTACTTTAGGGGAGACTGCTAGTGGTATTGCTCATGAAATTAATAATCCACTAAATGTTTTGGTTGGCGTCGCTGAGTTGATGAAAATTAAAACAGAAAAAGATGGATTTATTGAAAGAGAAAAACTAGAGGACTACTGCGACCGAATCATAAAACATTCTATGCGGATTGCTAAAATCATTAAAGGTCTTCGCTCTATCTCTCGTGATGCTAGTCATGATCCAATGTCAGAAGTTTCCCTTAAAATGTTAGTAGATGAAACGCTCGAACTTTGTCACCAGCAGTTTCATCATCGTGGTATTGCAATAGATCTTAAATTGCCTCAAGAAGATATTTTAGTGGAAGGGCGGGCGGCTCAGCTTTCGCAAATACTTTTAAACCTGATGAATAATGCACGTGATGCTGTCGAAGGAGACTCGCAGCCTACCGTACATGTGCAACTTCTGACTGAGGAAGGCCAAGGTATTATTCGAGTGTGGGATAGTGGGCCAGGTGTTCCCGCAGATCTTGAGAAAAAAATAATGAACCCCTTTTTCACAACAAAACCAGCAGGCAAAGGAACAGGGCTTGGCCTAAGTATTTCAAAGGCCATTGCGACTGAGCATAAAGGAGATCTCATTTTAAATCGAAAAATAGCTCCGAGCTGTTTTGATCT
>DAHVKR010000309.1 GCA_027320785.1 Bdellovibrionales bacterium | reverse complement strand
AAGAAGGGGAATATCAATGATGCCCTCGGGATCTGTATAGCCTCGCACCACCGCCCAGTAGTTTTTTGTGATTTGATGATCAACATGTAGAAGATTTAATTTTGAGGCTCCCTCGGAAGTTTTAGCCCAAATCATCAGACCTTCCGTTGCAAAATCAAGACGGTGGATAGGGAAGGTACGAGTTTCACCTTGAGTTTCAAACCAGTGCGTGAGGGTTTTTTTACGAAAAAGTTTTCGAGCTCGCACATCAGAGGGAGGGTGAACAAACCACCCCGCAGGTTTACTCAAAACCCAGTAGTGTTCGCGTTCATCAAGAAATTGAGGTTGGTCCAAGATCATCACGTTTTAAATTTTGAAAAGACCATAGGTTAGAGTCCAATAGCTGACTAGGCCTTACATTGGAAAGAGCATTTAAAAAGGTTGGACCCAAATTAGGGATGTCTTCTTCAAGTTGAGCAATGAGTCGCTTCATTTTTTTTCGTTTAAGTCCCTCTTGAGAGCCACACAAATTGCACGGAATAATGGGAATATTCCAAACCTGAGCGAGCTCAATCAAATCTTTTTCCGCTACATAAACTAGGGGGCGAATGATTAAATTCCGACCGTCATCACTTTTTAATTTAGGTGGCATGGTGCCTAAACTGCCTGAGTAAAAAAGATTAAGGAGTGTGGTTTCCAGCACGTCATCACGATGATGACCCAAAGCCATCTTTGTGAATCCATGATCAAAAGCATAATCATAAAGAATAGCCCGACGAAGTCGAGAACAGAGCGAACAGTAAACTCCATCCGTAATTTTCTCTTTTACAATGGAGTAAGTATCACGCTCCAAAATACGTAGAGGAACACCCAAGGACTCAACAAATGCTTTAAATTCTTCGATTTGAAATCCAGGTTGTTTCTGATCGAGGATTACAGCCTCTAAATCGAAATGCAGTGGAGCGCGACGACGAATTTCAGTAAGCAAAGCCAATAAAAGGCTCGAATCTTTGCCCCCTGATACGCAAACTTGGATACGGTCACCCTCTTCAATCAGGTGAAAATCATGACTGGCTCGTGTGATCTCTTTGCGGACTTTTTCCGCAAGCGGATGCTCAAAATCAATTTTCCAGGGGTTTTCCTGCATGCCACTCCACCTCAAGACGTTCTTTTGCCATAAAGAGATGGTTTTGCTCAAGAGCTTCCAGGCTTCTACGTAAAATTTTATCCCCTATGCTGTACTGCGAGCCGTAGGAATCAATAAAATAAATGAGGCGGACTTGGACCCAATTCTCGGTGACTTCATTTACATAAGCAAAAGGAGCTGGGATCCCTCGAATTTCAAATATTTCACTGGCTATTTTCTCGAGAACTTCAATGGCCTTCTGGGTGTCACTCCCCAAACGAAGCCGGAAATTCTGCCCCCTAACGATGGGCTGATCAGGAGGTGAGAAGTTACTCAGAACCGCTTGGGCCATTTTTCGATTGGGGAGAATCACGTTCTCATCAGAAAAACCCGCTAAAACGGTACTTCTCCAGGTGACTTCTTTGACTTGCCCCACGGTTTTTTGAGATCCGTCTTGAATCTCGAGCCAGTCACCAATTTCATAGTTACGATCAATCTGTAAACTAATGCCCGCAAAAAGATTTCCTAGAGTATCTTGTAAAGCGAGACCTAGAATAATTGAAAAGGCAGCGGATGTGGCCAAAAGAGGTCCTAGGTTGACACCAAAAACCTGAGAAATAACCCAAAATACAAGAAGGATCGACAAGATCGTTGAGAAAATATTCACTATAATCAGAGGAACGCCCGAGCGGATAGCTCCCATGAAAAGATACTGTAAAACCAGAGTACGACAGGTTTTAACAAAGACGACGGATCCCCAAAGAAAAGTGATCAACGCAAAATAGGGGACCACTCGATGAACAGGATTTTCCTCTGAAATATTGAGCTTCAGTAATAAAAAAATTCCTAAAAAAACGGACAAGACAATAAAATGTCGAAGTAAATTTGTATAGGCTCGACGAAGACTCTTATGTCTTTCTTCAGTCGTATCCCGAAGAAAGAACTTATAAAAACCCCAGGTTACAAGAAGTAAAAACCCCAAAAGGAGATACGGTTCAAGAGTGAGAAGCTCTTCTAAAGGCTTTAAATTAATCCATTTATCCGTCATGCTTAAAGGATACTCTGATTCTCTAGTCCAGTGTCCAGTTGTATTTTAGTTTGAAATCCATTGAAACATAATTATTTAATCAAACAAAAACTCAACTTTTCAAAAACATAACAAAAAACGAAGATCCCTAAATTTACTTAAGGGAAAAGACTGGATAGCGCTGGACTTAGCTCCGGATGGCTCTTTAGGAAAACTGAAATTATGTCGATCAAATCAAGTGTTTACTGTTATCCTGAGAGTGCAAAGGAAGGTTTGATATGTTTAAAACTCGCTTTTTAATGGCTGTGATTTCCATGGTCACCATGGTTCTTCAACCCGTAGCCTACGGTAAAGCGCAGGAAAATTGGGCTGCTCAAGCACTGAAACAGTTTGTTAGATCCAATGAACGTTTAGGCAAACCTGTCACTGTCAAAGAATTTTGGAGAAAGAA
>DAHVKR010000308.1 GCA_027320785.1 Bdellovibrionales bacterium | reverse complement strand
GTGGAGGTTCAGGAGATTATTCCTAATTTCTATCGAATTATTGTGAATTATGGTTTTATGGAAACTCCCAAGATGAAGCATATTTTAGATGCTTGCCGAGAAAGAGATCTTCACTTCAAGGTTTATGAAACGACTTTTGTTTTAGGCCGAGAGACTATTTTAGCAAGCTCAAAACCAACCATGCCCATTTGGCAGGAAAAAATATTTGCTTTGATGGCTCGAAATGCTCAAAGACCTACAGCCTTTTTCCGTATCCCTCCGAATCAAGTGATCGAAGTGGGTATTCAAATTGAAATTTAATATAGTTATTTTTTAGGCCTCGAAAAGAGCTTTGATTTGATCTTTAGCTTTCATGCCATCTTCAAATCCCATTTCAATAAGCTCAGTGGTGAACTGTTTTTCAAACAAAAGATAAGAGATAATTTCGCAGGTTTCTTCTATAGATCCTAAGTTTTTGAGAAGGAATCGTATGAGTTTGGGAAGATGTTTGCTTTTCTGAGCGGCCACTTGTCCAATGTCACGAGAGGGGCAGATCCAAACAAAATCAATTTGTTTATAGGGTACTTGGGTTTTTTTATCTCGCTGAATCCAGGAGACCATCTCGTTCACTTTTCTCATTCTTTCTACGTCAAGCTCAATGCCATCTAAGAGAATAGAATTCAGTAGGACGTTTAGAACTCGTCCCGTGCTGGGAGGTTTTTGCTCAGCCCTCACGAGGGCTTCATAGGCCGTCAGGCTTTCGGTACGAACGCCGATAATAAATAATTTGCGCGCCCCCAGATAAATAGAAGTACTGCAGGGATGAGTATTGCGAACGCATCCATCACCAAAGTAGCGCCCATCAACTTCAACTGGCGGAAAGAGAAGGGGAATTGCACTGGAAGCCATAATATGTTCAGAGCGAATTTTTGTCCGTTCACTTAAATTTCGAGGATTTCTCCATTCGGGCATAGAGTCAGCACCTTGCACGAAACTCACAGCGGTGGAGTCGCGATAATCAAGAGCGGTAAGAGTCAGGGCCTTCAACTTATTGTTTTCGAATTGTCGTTGAAGCTTAGTGAAGTCCAAATTGTTTTCAATTAATTCCTTGAGAGGGGCTGTATCTAGCAGGGCACGAGTACGGCTCCCTTGAGCCCCGAGGCTTCCAAAGGAAAGCTCACCCATCCACTGAAGGCCAATTTTTCCAATACTTAAAGCATCTGTTCGAAAAACCTGATCAGAAGTGAGTTGGCTCCAAAGATCCACTAAATTTTTTGAAGCTTGAGTAAAATCATCACACTGACTGGCTAAATAGGACGCGCTAATAGCTCCCGCGCTAACTCCCGAGTAAATGGAAAAAGGGTCCTCAATTTTCCATTCGGCAAGAAGAGTTGAAAGAGCGCGGATCACACCTACTTGATAGGCTCCACGAGCTCCGCCACCTGAAAGAACGAGTCCATAATCAAAACCCATACTTCAAACATCAGGGGTAATGCCACGAACGTCAATTTGTTTGACGTCAGAGTCCGTAAAGTGTCACCCTGAAAGTCCAGTAGGAGACTACATAAATCTTGAATTTGATTTTTATGAATAAGTTCTAAGTCTTACAAATCAATCAGAATATCCGAATAGATGGATTTAGGGGCCTCGGTCTTGCATAAAAAATCAGTCGTTTAAAGAAGGAGTCTTTGTGGTTTTAGTCAAATTCCAGCAGCTGAATAGAATACTTTGCGGGGTCTTCTCGCTTCTGATGATATTTACTCTAGTGGCCTGTGATGGCAGCCCTCAAAAAACAACCCCTCAGGATGATACAAATCTATCTCAGCAGCAAAAGGCCGAGAAGGCCCGACTCGAAAGAGAAAAGCGTGAGCAGCAAAATGCACGTGGAAGACGAATATACATTGGCCTTAAAGGGATTCAAGTTATCAATCAAGATTCGACCGAAATGAGTCTTCGATTGGCAGTGAATATTAACAACAAACTCAAACCTCTTCTTTACACATTTCAGCTGAAGTCAGGAGATACTTACGATATTCAGGATAAGACTCGAGATGTTCAAGCTCTCGTGACGGACCAAAATCTTTGGGTGGCAGCCTACAAGACGGTTTCAGATAATAAGGATTATTTGGCCCTCGAGACCCGCCTTCTTCGTGAGAATAATCACATCTCTGAAAATGCGAGTCAGTTTGTTCTTTTCGAGCTTAATTCAAATGTTAGGAATGGGTACACCTTGATATCAAAGGAATTTGAATTTCAAACACGAAGTGATCTTCAAGCTTGGACGCAGGATAGAATCGCAAAAAATAAAGAGGAGCGCACAGGTGAAAAAGTTATTCAGCCCAACTAGTCTTATTATTCTAGCCTCCTTACTCAGTCTGCTTAATTTTTCCTGTGCAGACACTGAGAAGGGTAAGACAGAAGCTGTGCAAAAGGCAGGTACAGGAGAGGGAAGCAATCCTGCACAGAAACCTGATCAGAATGCTATTCAGAGAGCTCTTAAAAATGGAGTCTTGCTTCAATTAAAAGGGGTGTCTCGTCTTTCTCAAGTTACAATCAAGCAAGCCAAATTTTCACCTGAGTTTATGATCAATAGCCAAACTCAGTCTAC
>DAHVKR010000307.1 GCA_027320785.1 Bdellovibrionales bacterium | reverse complement strand
ATAGTACAAAAAGACCTCGCTCAGCAAGTGGCGAGTTCGAAAACAATAACTGATATGTTTAGTATGCTTGTCTCCTGTCAAACTTTCATGATTGAAGAGGCAGCCGCCCCCACAAAGGTAGCGAGCCCAGCAGGTTTGGCAGTGATTCAATTCGATAAGAGGTTTTTCAAGGGGACGTAAATTTTGCCAATTAATTTTTTCTGCATTTCCCACCATTCGATCTTTAAAGCTAACTTCAAGTGGGCACTGATAAACTTGATTGCGAGAATCTAAACTCAGAAGGGATTTTCCCGTTCCGCAGTAGTTTTCTTTGCGGTACTGCTGATCCAGCTGTGAAAAATAAATATCAAAGAAATGAATGCGGCGAAGCTCTTTTTCTCCACCCACTTCGTAAGCTTTGGCTGCCGTTTTTTTAAAGCTTTCAATAAAAGCAGTATTGGCCTCATCTGATTTTTCTGTGACATCAAAAGTGAATTCCATTTTATCCACATCAAAAGTACGGAAGAAATCCCAAACTTTTTCCACATCAGTATGGTCACGATTGAAAACAGCATGTGCGAGAATAAGACCAAATTCGTTTTTTCTTTTTAAAAGAGCGTCCCATCCCTTAAGAGCTTTCTCTGTTGAGCTGGCTCCATTTTTTTGAGGACGTCGAGAATCATTAATTTCAGCAGGTCCATCCAGGCTCAAAGTAATGGTGGGCTTCAAGGGAGAGAGAAGATCAAGAGTCTCATCATTGATCAGCGTGCCATTGGTGATGATTTGAAAATTTGTTTCAATTTCATTTTCACGAGCAAGACCTTGAGTATAAGAGCCAATCGCTTGAATAGCTTGTGGATAGAGAAGGGGTTCCCCGCCTAAAAATGTGATATTGAATGTTCCACCAGAGGAAAGTCGATCCATGAGAAGTTTGATTTGGGGAAGTGTTTTCTCAACAGAGATTTGCTGTACAGGATCTCCATATGTTCCATCACCACCGGCTGCACAGTAGTGGCAGTGTAGATTGCAAAGTTGAGTCACATTCAGTGTCAAATTGAACTTATTACGTTCTTTCTCTAAAAGTTGGGCAGTCTGAGGAAGGTTTTCCCAGTCCCGAAGAGCCTGAGCGGCTTCGCTTTTTTGATCGTCTGACAAAGTATACAATTCGGCTGAGGTAAAGCTTCCAACGGGCATGGAGTCCCATAATTCATTTGATATTTCAGCTATTTGAATATTCTGAGCGTGAAAGGCATAGGGGGCTGACCCAGGCTTTTTAAAGGCCACAAGATCGCGATGCCGGCGAATTTCAGTTGTTAGGTTCGGTAGTATCATTTTGCCCCTCGCCCCCCTTACTCAGCATAAAAGGTGCCAGCAGTTATTGCTTAGGAGCCATTGGAGGAAGAGATCCTGTTCCCTTAGCAGGTACATAGGTTTCATTACCTCTATTATCTGTACTACCCACCATCTCCATATCAAAGGAAGGGTCGCTAATAATGGCCTTGAAAAACATCACAGCATCGTAAACAGGTGAAGTCGTCTTTTTTCCAATTTGTACAGGAGCGGGACTTCCTAATTCACGGCTTGTGAGTCTGAGGCTCAGGCCAAAGAGATCTTGAGCATTATCATTGGGCAGAATGCTTGGTAAAAATTCACCGACAATATACCGATCGAAAATGGGTATACGTTGAGCGATACGGAAAGCTTCAAGGCTCTCCTCCCCTGTCGCATGAGGATTCACGATGTCCGCAATTTTATAAGCAATATCGACTGCATAGGTTCCGAGGCCTCCTCCTAAATTTTGCTGTGTATCAGTTGGCAAATGCATAAACTTTCGATCAGGATGATTATCTAGAAATTCGTAAAGATCCTGGCCCAATTGATTAGGATCCATATTTTCTATGGCTTTAAAGGCTTCGTGACTAAAAACATAGCGGTAACTCAGGAAAGCATTGGATTGATCTGTGACAGGAAAAAATTTGTTAAAGGCAGGATCATTTTTAAAGCTGCTGGGGAGAGAGCGAATAAGGGATTGTTTGGTTTCTTGAATGTCGGAAGAGGTGAGATCTGTATCTTCGATTTCAGTTCGAATCACAATATCTGAAACTCGGCTCACTCTTCGATTTTCATCTGCATTCACTAATAAGTCGAAATCATGACTAAAGTTATAGCGACTTCGACCGAGGAATCGTTTTGTTTGTGAACGTTGAAAATTACTATCTAGATAATAATAATGAGGGATCATATTTTCATCATAGGCTGTGATAAAGCTATCGAGTCCACCCACTTGAGAGTTTTTAGATATAATTTCGCTGAACCAAAGACTTCCTTCTCCAGCAAACAAATCAGATTGCATGCGACCTTTAAAAAAGCTACGCACGCGCATTTGACTAGGTTGAATCTCACGGCGTCGATAGCGATCCAAATCCTCTTTAGCTAAATTTTCAGCAATAGAAACATTCTCAAGAAGCTTGTCACCGAGCTCTTGATCATTGCTACTATTTAGTCCATCACGAGAGAAAAAGAGCGTGGAAAAACCAATCTTTCGAATATTTCGCAGAAGTTGTTCCATAGCCGCTTCTGCAATATTTGTGTGGGCGTCTATATATTTTGGAT
>DAHVKR010000306.1 GCA_027320785.1 Bdellovibrionales bacterium | reverse complement strand
AAAACGTCACAGCTATAGCGGTTGCATTTCTCTTGCCTTCCGTCATAAGAGCCATCTCTCCAAAAAAATGTCCCTCATGAAGGGTGGCAATAAGTGTCTGATCTTGCGCCACAATTTGAATTTCCCCATTGTGGAGAAAGTACATGGAATCACCAGGTTCTCCATATTCAAATATTTTTTCTCCGGGGACATAAATTTTAGGCTCAAGTTGACTTGTTAAAGAGCGAATCAGATCTGGATGAGCTTTTTTAAAAAGAGCGACCTTGCTAATAACAGGTGCGTTGATCAGAAAGTACAGCTCCGCTTGCATTTTAACCGGAAGACTTTCAAGTAAAGTTCGATCTTGGTAACCCTTATGGCGTTTCCACAAGTATTGAAAATAGGTCCGCACTTTGTTACGAGTCGATTCTGGAATATTGTGGGATTGCATAAATGTTTCGACATGCTCCACACTATCCATATGATGCTCACGAGCTGCATCCATCCGAGAAAGAAGACTGGCCACATTACTTAATATAAAACCAAAAACACCTACGCCCACCAACTCAACACAACAGGTCAGAAGCATTTGATCAATAGTTTTGGCTGTGATGTCGCCATACCCAACCGTCGTGAGTGTGGTGAAGGACCAATAAATAGCCTTCACATACTCCGTCAAATGATCTGGGTTAGGCCCTGCCGTTCCACTCCCCATGGCAATCCATCCGCAAGCAATTAGATGAACGAGAAGTGGCATAATAAAAATGATCGGAATCAATCTAAAATAAACAGGCTTAATGGTATTAAAGTAATCTAAGAAAGCGCGAATTCTCCAAATATGACGTGCCGTTAAAAGATTCAGAAATAAGAGCATGTTGGACTCATGCCCAACCCATATCTTGTCCAAAGCCGCCCAAGGTATTACACAAATTAAATCCAGAACTAAATTTAGATTGAGCCAAGTTGAAATTTTTCGAGGCGAATGCCGAGAAGAAACCGTTGGATCTTTAAAAAATAAATAGACATTAATAACTGACGCCAGTGAAACCAAGAGGTCGCAGCAGAGTGTGATCGACTCTGATATTTCATACCCCAACATTCGCAAAGGAAGCCAAAAGCCCACCATCAGAGCTGTTAATATCGAGATCGCGCGCAGAATCTGAATTTTCATCAGAATCTTTATCGGCTCACAATGGCGAATTCTTAATTAAGCTCTATTCTTCTAAACTCGAAGGGGCGAATCTTGGGTTCGTTCTTAGTCTTTTGGACGGCCACCTCAGGTGCGGGAGGCTTTTGAGTTTGAATTTCCTGCTTCGGCGGCATCGCAGTACTACTGACCTGCGCAGAAGTAACAGAAGCGGGTGTCGTCTGCTTGAGTGCCTTGATAAACTCAGCTCCCACTGTACTCGCTTGAGGAGCTGGAGCTTTGTCTGGCTGAACCCATAGAGGCAATGAGTTTTGATTAAAAGTCAGTTTATCCTTGTTCATAGCTACGATGAGTTCCGCTTCTCCCCGAGTCAGATCAATTTCTTGGATAATGTCTTCAACCTTTTGTCCCGAATGAGCCATCTGTGCGGCCTTTACATACTTGTTCATAGATTGAGCTTCAGATGCTTTTTCCACAGAACCTAAAGCCGATGCTGACTCAACTTGAGACCAAATGTTTCGTGCAATTTCTTCCATCTTTTGAATCTGCTGATCGGACTCAACCAAAAGCCCCTGGATCTCTTTGTATTTCGCTTCTAAAAGTTGAGTCAGAGATCTAACTTGCTGGTCTGTTTGATCAGATAAGTCTTCGAGGACAGATATCTTATTCTGTAAGAGCTGAAGCCCCTTACTAAATTTTTGATCATCCTTTTGATTTTTCTTTCGGCTTACAAGCAAAAATAAAATTCCGGCTAAAAAAATTAAGTTGGCCATTAGCTGAAGTACGATCCAAATACTCATATAAATCCTCTTCCTTTAGTTTACAAAGTTCCGCGGTCAGACCACAAGGCTGGTCTTTATTTTAAAAAATCTCCCTGGCCTTAGGGCTAAGACTCCCGATAACAAAAATGAAGGCATTTAAGGACATGATCGCTTATGCTATTCTGAAACCGTTATAGGAGTCTTTGTATGAAATGGTCCGTATTTCCTTTTCTAGTCAGCATACTTTTTGTTGTAACAAGTTGTACGAAAGTAAAATTTGCAGACTCACAAGCTGTTTCAACTCCCTCTGCAACGCCAACTCCCACCACAACGAATACTAACAGCATTCGCGATGTAACCAAAACGTTTGTTGTTTCCACCCCTAACAGCAAATTAGATATCACTTTGATTATTGATGACTCCAACTCCATGCTTCCCGACAGTCAAAAGCTCGCTAATAAATTAGCCGACTTCGTTTCAAATCTGCAGAGCTCTTCAATTGATTGGCAAATGTGTGTCACAGTGACTCGAGCTTTAACAGTCAATGGCAATCCGGCCTGGGGGGCCTCTGTTATATGGAGTAATTATACGCCAGCCAATGGAGTTCCCGCTTGGGTTCTAAAACCCACTTCGAATTTATCTACGATCTTTACAAGTACCGTTAACAATATCGGAGCTGGTTGGGCCGGCACGGATGACGAAAGAGGCATTAAGGCGGCGTGGTGGCAT
>DAHVKR010000305.1 GCA_027320785.1 Bdellovibrionales bacterium | reverse complement strand
TAGAAATGGGAAGAGAAAAAAATAATACGCCAACCTATGGCTGGGATAATGAGTTTGGGACTTATAAGGTCGATGTTCAAGCCTTTAAGGCCAGCCAATATCTTGTGAGTCATTTAGAGTATTATGAATTTGTGAAAGATGGGGGATATGAAACCCAAACATGGTGGGAAGAGGAGGGTTGGGCGTGGCGATGTTTCCGGCAGGCCCAATACCCCGTTTTTTGGATTCCTACTGGAGGCGATCAATTTAAATATCGAACAATGTTAGAAGAAATTGATATGCCGTGGGATTGGCCCGTGAATGTAAACTATCACGAAGCAAAAGCTTTTTGTAATTGGCTCAGCGCTAAAAAAGGAGAGCCCATTCGTCTGCCCACAGAGGCAGAGTGGTATAGACTTCGAGATGAAGCGATTCCTCAAGACTTTACAGACTGGGGGAAAGCGCCAGGGAATATTAATTTGGAATACTTTGCCTCAGCCTGTCCTGTGAACAAATTTAAACAAGGCTCGTTTTATGATATAGTGGGTAACGTTTGGCAGTGGACAGAAACACCTATGGACTCTTTCGAGGGATTTGAGACTCATCCCAGTTATGATGATTTTTCGGTTCCTACTTTTGATGGTAAACATAATCTCATCAAGGGGGGGAGCTGGATCTCAACAGGTAATGAAGCCATTCGAGATAGTCGTTATGCTTTTAGAAAACATTTCTTTCAACATGCAGGGTTTAGGTACGTGGAATCAAATCAAATAGAATCTCAAAAGTTTAATACATATGAAACAGATCAGCAAATTTCGATGTATCTCGAATTTCACTATGGAGATACATACTTCAATGTTCCGAACTATCCCAAAGCTTGTGTGGAAACGTTTATAGATAAGATCGGCGTGCGTACTTTCAATAAAGTTTTAGATATTGGCTGTAGTGTGGGTCGATCTAGTTTTGAACTAGCCAAGTATGCACAAAAAGTCGAAGCTGTAGATTTTTCGACTCGCTTTATTCGAAATGCAATCAACTTAAAAGAACATAAAAGTATTCGTTATTTGATTAGTACTGAGGGTGAACTCACTCAAATGAAGGAAGCCAAACTTGAAGACTTGGGTATTCGAGATGAGGTTGACAGAGTTCAGTTTACACAAGGTGATGCATGTAACTTAAAACCAATTTACAGAGATTATGATCTTATCTTTGCGGGAAATTTGATCGACAGACTCTATGACCCAGCGCTCTTTTTAAATGATATTAAATCACGAATGATAACAGGTGGGTATTTGGTTTTGACCTCACCTTACACGTGGTTGGCTGAGTTTACTGAAAAAGAGAAATGGCTGGGTGGCTATAAGGAGAATGGCGAAAGTCTTACGACGTTCGAAGGGCTTAAACGAATATTGGAAAAAGATTTTAGTTTGGTTTGCTCGCCGATTGATATTCCTTTTGTTATTCGAGAGACAGCAAGGAAACATCAACATACGGTCGCTCAGATGACAATTTGGAAAAAGATCTAAGTCTTTATTTGAACTCTTAGTAGACTATAGTCCACATAACCGACAGTTATTTGACAATAAAAATGAACTCATCTCAACATATTGTATGGGACAATATACAAGGCGTTCCTTTTTAAAAGGCACCATACAGGTAGCGGGTTTGTCTTTGCTCCCTTCAAGCTTATTAATGGGAGCTGAGTTGAGTGGCAATGGACACTCGCAGTCTACGCATAAGTATCTAGTTCTAGGGGATACTGCTTACAAGAACTTGGATTTAAGCTATTCAAAAGCAATTTCAAAATCAGTGGCTGGAAAAGTGCAACTTTATAATCAGGTAACCGGAAGGCTTACCTCTATAGAGTCGCCTATATTTTGCCACGGATTTGCTCAGTGGCCGCAAAATCGAAATATTATTGTTGGAGTTGAGAAGTGGACTGACGGTAGTGTTGTCATAGATGTTAAAGCTAAAAAAGTTTTACAGCTGATACAGGCCCCCAAAGGTTACCGATTTTTTGGCCATGCCTGTTTTAGTCCGCAGGGTGATCAGCTTTTTGCTACAGCAGTTTCTGATAAAGATAATAATGGATCACTACTTATTTTCAAAACTAGTGACTGGAGCTTTATAGGTACTCAAAATTTAGGAACCCACAGAGTACATGAGCTTCAGCTAAGCCCTGATAAGCCGGAACTCTATATCACTGGGACGTCCAATAGTAAGAATAAAGAGATGGGAGATTTTATGACCTATTCTCTTTCGGAAAAGAAAGTGGTCCAATTACAAAATGTCCAAGGTGGGGTCAGCCATTTGTTAGAGATTGAGCCTCATACATATGCAACAGGGGGCCATACAGGAGTCAACTACCCTAAATACTTCACTCCAACACTCTATATCTTAAATCTTAAGACGAAAGAGGTGATATCCTTCTCAAAGGCTAAAGGCTTACCCAAAAAAATGTTTGGCCAAGTTTTGAGTATAGCTAAATATGACCAAGATAATTTGATATTTACGATACCTGAAATGAATTCCTTTATGCTCTGGGATTGGAAGAAGAACGAAGTAGTAGTTGAGAAAATGAAGGGGGCCGCTTGGGGAGCTGCTCTTCTAGGCCAAGATATCTACATTAATTATGGTA
>DAHVKR010000304.1 GCA_027320785.1 Bdellovibrionales bacterium | reverse complement strand
AGATTTGGGTAACCCTGGAACAAGTCCTAAAGCTCCGATTACGGCAGATGATACATAAACAGCTTTGGAAGATAGAAGCAGCTGACCCGCTACCTCTGACCCCATATTGGTATCCCCAGAAGAGTTACGAGTCACAATAATACCAGCAGCTGTTGAAATAATTAGAGCTGGGATCTGTGAGACTAGACCATCACCAATTGTTAACATTGTGTAAAACTTAGCAGCTGTACTGAAATCAAGACCCTTTTGAATAACACCAATTAAAAGTCCACCGACGATATTGATCATCATAATAATGATACCGGCGATGGCGTCACCACGAACGAACTTACTCGCACCATCCATGGCTCCGTAAAAGTCAGCTTCTTGCTCAATTTCTTTACGTCTCTTACGAGCTTGATCTTCGTTGATCAGACCAGAATTCAAATCTGCATCAATTGACATTTGCTTACCTGGCATCGCATCTAATGTGAAGCGAGCAGCAACCTCTGCCACACGACCTGAACCTTTGGTGATAACAATGAAGTTAATAACAACCAAGATGACGAAAACAATAAAACCAATCACATAGTTGTTGCCCACAACGAAGTTACCGAATGCGGAAATTACCTGTCCAGCGGCCTCTGTTCCCTCATTGCCGTGAGAAAGAATAATACGAGTCGTCGCGACGTTCAGAGAAAGTCGAAATAAAGTTGTAATCAAGAGCAGAGATGGAAAATCTGTAAAGTCGAGAGCTCTCTTTGTATAGATGGATACTAACAGTATCAAGACTCCCAATGTGAGTGACAATGTTAGTGCCATATCAAGAATCACAGGCGGCAGCGGAATGACCATAACCGATAATATGACAAGAATTCCGACAGCTATGAACAGATCCGTATTCTTCGTATACTTTTCAAATCGTTTAATAAATTGGAAAAGCTGTTCCATCAACGTCTTGCCTTTCTTTTAAGTTTATAAACATAAGAAAGAACCTCAGCAACTGCGACAAATAGCTCGCGAGGAATAACTTGATTCAATTTCATGGTCTTATAAATTGTTCTTGCTAAGGGCTTATTCTCTACAATTGGAATATTATTTTCACGAGCGAGCTGCTTAATTTTTTCAGCCACAAAGTCAGCCCCTTTAGCAACAAGCTGCGGGGCCGGCAAGTTCTCTGAATATTTTAAAACCACTGCGATGTGAGTTGGGTTCGTGACAACTACATCAGCCTTAGGAACAGCTTCCATCATGCGACGACTGGCCATATCTCGCTGAATTTTGCGAATACGGGCCTTGATCATGGGATCACCCTCGCGCTGTTTTGTCTCTTCCTTAATCTCTTGCTTGCTCATCATCATTTTTTTTTCGAGATCCCATCTCTGATAAAAATAATCGACGCCTCCTAGGGCTAGCATCACAAGACCTATCGTGAAAAAGAGCCTTACAGTAAGAGAACCTAAATACTCGAGCATCTCACTCGTTGAGTACCCGATCAGATAGGGAATCTTGTGAACTTCGGATTTTAAGAGTAAGTAAACTACTAAACCGATAAGCGAAAGCTTGAGAAAAGACTTAATACCTTCCACCAAAGCTCTTAGACTAAAAATACGACTGAGCCCTGAAATGGGATTTATTTTTTCAAAGTCTGGTCCCAGCGCATCTTCTACACTTAAAAAACCAATTTGCATGATCGAAGCAGAAGCCCCGAGCAAAGCCGCCGTAGCCAAAATAGGGGCCACAACGACGCCCGCCTTAAAAGCAGCTAGCTTAACGATATCAAAGTGATTGCCAGAGCGAATGGCCTTTACCATGTCATCACCAAAAACAGAGTTGAAAATATCAAGCAAGTTATGAAAGGAGAACCGGCTGACCATGTAAAGCGAACCCGCCGCCGCCAAGAAAAAAAGAGCTGAAGTGAACTCACGCGAGTGAGCCACTTGACCACGTTTACGAAACTCTTCGCGCCTCGTATCCGTTGCCTGTTCTGTCTTCTCATCTTGATCCGACTCAGCCATTACAGGGCCCTCATCAATTTAAAAATTTGATCTGATGTTTGTTGTAACAAATAGTTCATCTCCATAGACATCAGAGGAAGTGAAATAATCAAAACAACAAGACCAATCATAATTGTCACAGGGAAAGACGTCACAAGCACATTTAACTGGGGTACGGCTCTCCCCATAATCGCCATCGACAAATTCACAATAAAAATAGTGGCGACAATGGGTGACGCAATCTTAATCATAATAACGAAAATTTCTTGGAATTTTTGAGCCACTTCCCCTAAGCCACCAACATGCAAACTGATATCCGCATAAGGAATAACATCAAAAGACTGTATGAGAGCTGTCACAAGAAGGTGATGACCACCTAATGCGAGGAATATCACCATCCCCATCAATGAAAAAAACTGTTCTATGACTTGCCCATTTTGTCCAAGAAATGGATTGTAAACTTGGGCCGATCCTAGACCTAATGATAGCGAAATCAACTCACCTGCCATTGATAAAGCAAAGAAAAAGAAACGAGTTAGAAGACCTAAAAGGAGGCCCACCAAGACTTCCCTCCCAGCAAGAATGATCAAAAAATCATTTAGATTCTGCTGAGTCGCAGCCGCAGGCTTTGCAAAGGGATAAACGATAAAAGTGAGCACAA
>DAHVKR010000303.1 GCA_027320785.1 Bdellovibrionales bacterium | reverse complement strand
AACTCGCATTACATTACTTGAAAAAAACAAACTGCAGGAAATTATAGATTTCGTACCAGGCTTTGTTGCCCTATGTGATTATGATGGAAATTGGCTTGAAAAAAGTAAGCGTTTTCACAACTTCCAGTCCAATAAAAAACTCAACAGTCTAAAAGAAAAGTTTCTTAAATCGGACTTTAGTGAACTCACAGAAGAGCTTGAAATTGAAATAAATGGAACAAAAGAAACCTATGCTCTTAATTGCCAAAAAATCAGCCAGGACATCAATAAGATGATTATGGTGGGTGTTCCCATTACTGGAATTAAAAAGTTACAGAAAATGGCAGAGTCTGAAAGATCAAAAGCTGAGTACTCAGCCCGCTTGGCCACCTTGGGTGAAATGGCCGGTGGAGTCGCTCACGAAATCAACAACCCTCTTTCTATTATTGTTGGTAAAATGGCTATTCTTAAAAAACGAGTCATGGGGGGCGAAAATGACCCTCAAATTCTACTTCCCCCTATTCAACTTGTTAGTGATACAGCAGATCGAATAGCCAAGATTGTCCGCGGCCTTCGTACCTTTTCCCGCAACAGCGAACAGGACCCTATGTCCGAAGAGGATCTAGGAGAAATCATTGAACAAACTCTTGATCTCTGCCAAGAACGCTTTAAAGGGCATGGTATTGATTTTCGAATTCACTATCCTAAAAATACACAAATTACATGTCGGCCTGCTCAAATTTCACAAGTTTTAATGAATCTTCTCAACAATGCATATGATGCTGTTGAAAATCTAGCCGAGAAATGGGTCGATGTGAGCGTCGATACCAGTTCATCCAACACGATCCGCATTCTCGTCACAGACAGCGGCCATGGCATCAGCCCTGAGATTGAACAAAAACTAATGCAACCCTTCTTCACAACGAAAGAACTTGGCAAAGGAACAGGTCTAGGTTTGAGCATTTCGGATGGAATCATACGCGAACACAAAGGCTCGCTTTATTACGACAGATCTAGCCCTCACACACGATTTGTGATTGAGCTTCCGGCCGCCCAACCCCAAAAACAAGTAGCCTAAGTCATTCTGAATCCACAAGATTTAGACTTAAGAGGCTCCTCAAAATTCCGAAAAAAGAATATGACTTTGAGTCTCTTGCTCGCCTTTTATCTAGGAATTGGAACCAGTATCGCTCATGCTCAAACAAGCGCAACAAGCGGTGCGAGCTGTTCTAGTTGTAACAAACGCAATTTGAACCCTGCACAGCAAGTCGAAACTCTGAACGATCTTATTTCGCAAGTCATGAGTTTTGGCCATAATAGCAAGTCTCTAAATGAAATTATGAATTATACTTATTCATATCGATACCAGTGCCGAACCAAAGAGTATAAAAGTTTTCAAACACAATACGTAGATTACATCAAAGTGGCAGCCACAGAATTTCAAGTTCCACCCGAGCTCTTAACATGTCTTATTTTTATTGAGAGTCGATTTAATCCAC
The DNA here is from genome assembly GCA_027320785.1 of Bdellovibrionales bacterium. Lineage (GTDB taxonomy): Bacteria > Bdellovibrionota > Bdellovibrionia > Bdellovibrionales > Bdellovibrionaceae. The sequence goes on along the minus strand of DAHVKR010000303.1, from coordinate 1,176 downwards.
AAGCTCGATCTGATGCTGGAGCCATTGGTCTCGCTCAATTTTTACCCAACACGCTCTCCTACGTTTCAAGCATAATAAAACAAACTGACGTAGATAATAAAGAAAAGGACAAGCTGAAAGCAATTGAGGCTTCTTACTTAAAAGCCCTCGATGACTCGACTCCAAATCCATCTCTACAACTAAAAAAAGATTACGAGTATAGCCAAAGTCGACTTAAGAATATTGAGCTCGCAGATGGCTGGAAGAACTATATCGATACTGTTCAAGATACCAAAGCCTTCAAATCACAATACGGCTCAAAAAAACCATGGGCTGGAGATTACCCAACCTTTTTTGATAGAAGTCGTGCTCAAACTCCCGTGCTCGCGATCGGCGCAGCAGCCTTGTACCTGAAAGATATCATGAACAACTTTGGAAAAAACATTAATGATCAAGCCATCAAAAAACAAGATCAATACCTACCCTTCCTCACCGTTGTAAGCGGCGCCTATAATATGGGACCCGGTATTGCCATTCGAATTATCGAAAAGTCTCAGGCTAAAAGTAGCAACCCTAAAGATGATATTAACCAATGGGTCGTGAGTTTAGAAAAAAATCCAGAAACAACAAAGCACATGAAGTCTATCAAGAACTGTATGGAAAAGGATAACCAAACTCCTCCCTACACCATCGTCAATAAAAAAGGAAAGCTCGCCGAGGAAAATGCATGCGAATAATCACTTCCTCTCTTTTTCTGTTTTTATTTTCCGTAAGTGCTTATGCCAATCCTTCAGATAGCTGGAATACTTGCCCTTCCAACTATTCACAATTTGAGAATCAAATTCAAAAATTTGACCAAGAAGTTCAAAAACAATTTTCAAAAACAAAAGAAAAAGAAATTCGTCAAATTTACTTACTAGATGAAAAAGATGCAGAGAATATCCTTCTGCGCCACTTCGCCCCTTACTTATTACCCTCTGATCTTATAAGTGGGGCTGATAAAAGTTGTTGGGCTCATTATGAAGGCTTTTTAAAACAGATCAAAAGTCACAATTCGCAAAAATCAACTGAGCTGAATGATTGGGAATCTTGCATTCTTGCCAAATACAACAAGCTCCCTCCCCTCGCGTCCAAGATTATGACTTGCTACAAAAAAGTAGCTCCTCCTCAAAAGTGAGATGAGAAGTACAGTAGGTT
>DAHVKR010000302.1 GCA_027320785.1 Bdellovibrionales bacterium | reverse complement strand
GTTTGCAACTTTAGCGCAAGCCCTACTGGGTATCGTGGCAGCAGCGGGTCTTCTGGCTGTTTTTGGCGGAACGGGTAAAACAGCTTTTAATAACGCCCTCATTTTTGATGGCATCACTTTGTGGATGGGGCTTATCGCTCTTTGTTCCTCGGCTGGAGCGCTTATTCTGGCTTATGAGAACCCAGCCACTCGAGGAGTACAATTTTCAGAGTTGGTGTTTTTAACATTAAACTCAGTTCTGGGAATGATGATTCTGATTTCAGCCCTGGATCTTCTTATGATCTTTATCGGTCTCGAGCTGATGTCACTCTCTCTATATGTCATGATTGGGATGAGTCACGAGCAAAGGCTCTCTAAAGAAAGCGCGTTTAAATATTTTGTGCTCGGCAGCTTTGCATCAGCGATCTTTCTTTTTGGAACATCATTTGTTTTTGGATCTAGCGGTCATACAAATATTCTAGACCTATTGGACCCCGCTATTACGCTCATACAAACGAATAAAATGTTTTTATTTGGAATTGTTCTCGTGATCGTGGGCTTCTGCTTTAAGGTATCAATCGCGCCCTTTCATGCATGGACACCTGATGTTTATCAGGGCGCGCCAACGCCCCACTCGGCCTTCATGGCAACAGCTGTAAAAGTTGTTTCATTTGCGGCGTTTTTAAGAATTATTGCCATACACCCCCTGGTGGGATCTGAAAGCTTATTTGAGGTTATGCAGTGGCTTGCCGTTATTACAATGCTTGTGGGGAATACGGCTGCAATTCTGCAGAATAACTTGAAAAGAATGTTGGCTTACTCGAGCATTGCCCACTCAGGTTATTTGCTGGTGGGTTTAATCACGGCAGGAGTGAGCGAGCACGGTAGCGTTGGGGCCTCCAGTGTTATCTTCTATTTATTCTCATATTCTTTGATGACAATGGGAGCTTTTGCCCTTGTTTCTATGATGGAAAAAACAGAGGACCAATCTTTAGAGGTTGAAGATCTTGCGGGTCTCTCTAAAAAGCGCCCTATTTTAGCACTGTCTTTTGCAATCTTTATGTTTTCGCTCGCAGGCCTGCCACCGTCTCTGGGGTTCTTCTCTAAGTTCTATCTTTTTAATGCAGCCGTTGGAGAAGGCTTAATATGGCTCGCAATTTGGGGCGTTATTAACTCAGTTATTAGTGTGTATTATTATTTAAGACCTGTTGTTATGATGTACATGAAAGAGGGCGATAGCGACGTGGCCTCTGGAAGTCATTATGCTACAGCGATCACAATTGTTGTGACGGCAATCCTCACTTTGTGCCTGGGCGTTGTATCGGGACCCCTTTTAACTTTAGTTGAGAACAGTCTTATTTAGAGAGCGCTTAGCGCTCTCTAAATTCCATGATGTTTTAAGAAGTAAAGACCTGACTTGAATCCAACACGAAGAATCTTTTCTAAAGATTTAGGGTTCAAGCTAAAGTGATCAGCAAAAAACATTTCTGAATTTTGCCCTCGTGGATGGATGTAAACATAGTCTGTTTGTGGGCGAACGTGAATTCTTTGTTCCAGCTGAGAAAGTAGTTTTTTACGAGAGGTTTCAGGAAGGCCTTCGTCTTTAAAGTACTGATCAACAAGCAGATAAATCTCCTTGAGTTTTTCGTCCGACTCTATGTGTTTTGTGATTTTCTGCTGAATAACTTGGTAAAGGGCCTGGTTCAAGATAACAGGGATTCCATATCGATGAAGGCTTCCGACCTCATCTGTAAAATGATAGGGCTCAACTGAATAAGATGAAATAACAAGATCACAGCCATGGTCTGAAGCGATATGAGCTGACAGAGTTTCTCGAATTTCTCCGTCGTAATAATAGAGACCCTTACCATCCGGGCGCTTAATTTCGTAAGGGGCAAAAACAGGCGGAAGAGAGACGGAGGCCGCGACGGCCTCGCTGATACTGGCATAATTAATATAAAGTGTGCTGTTGTTTTTATAAGACTCGGGGAAGGGGCCAAAAATAGCTTTCCGACTGTGATTCAATTGGGTTGCGACGACGTAGAGCTCGACCCCAAGCCGTGAGAAGTCATTTTCAACGAGGACATTTTTGCGAATATATTTTTCAATATTACTGGCGGTGAATAGACCATTAATTTTAAGACCAGACTTAATGAAAGCCTCGAGCCCACCCGCCAGCCAAGATTGTCTCCAAAGCCCCCTGGGGAGATAATTTAAGACACTTTTTCCGTTGGACGCAAAAATATGACGATAGGTAATCGGCTTTAGGGTTTTAACGGAGTCTTCCTGGTAAAAGCGCTTTTTCCCAAGACCAATTTGAAAAGCATTAATAAGAGACTCAGCATCGTATCCTGCGGCCAAAATGCAGCTGATAAAGGAGCCCGCACTGGACCCGGCATAGAGACGTATAGTGAGGGGGTCAGACTCCGGATAAACATGGCGCACCAAGTCTTTTGTGCCTCCAGCAAACTTAAAGCCTCGTTCTTTCAAGGCGAGGCAAACGCCAATGTGGAAGGCGGCAGCTTTAATACCGCCACCACTGAGGACAAGACCAATCTTTTTCTTTGAGCGAACATCCATGATGACTAAGTTGATCACATAATTTGAGCTTTGAAAAGCTTGACTATCCAGACCAAAGTCAAGTCAACTAGGCATTAGAAGAGGACGAAGGGCTAGG
>DAHVKR010000301.1 GCA_027320785.1 Bdellovibrionales bacterium | reverse complement strand
AGAAAGGGCTCATCTGTCATTTCAACGCCTGAACTGGCGGTCTTAGGAACATTGACCTCGATCCCCTGCTGCATTAGGGGGGTTGTCACCATAAACATAATGAGCAAAACCAACATGACATCCACTAGAGGTGTTACGTTGATTTCACTGAGTACGGCTTTGGAGCGACTGGACCCACCTGATGTCATTCCCATAGCTATCCTTAACTTCTAAAAAAGTTGCGTTTAACAATATTTAAAAAATCTGTGCTGAAATTATTTAACTCAATTTCTTCTTTGCGAATCTTCGAAATAAAGTGGTTGTAAAGCATAACAGCTGGAATGGCAGCGGCCAGTCCAATGGCTGTTGCAATTAAGGCTTCAGAAATTCCGGGGGCAACAACAGCTAAACTTGCATTTCCTGTTTGGCCGATTTTATGGAAAGAGCTCATGATTCCCCAGACTGTTCCAAACAGACCAATAAAGGGTCCTGTGCTTCCTGTAGTGGCTAACCAATTCAACTTAGACTCGAGATGCGCAAGCTCATTTTCTGAAGCTTTACGTAGAATTCTTTCCAAGTTGTCTATACTTGAAAGTTGAATTTTATTGCTATCTTTGCTGTGTGCAGGGGAAACTTCTGCCAATTTTTTAAGTTCAAGGTAAGCAGCTCGGTAGATACGGGCGACGGTGCTAGTGCCGTATTGATCAATTTGCTCGTATAGACTGTCTAGCGACGAGGCTTTCCAGAAATGTGCGAGAAAAAGCTCGTTTTGCTCGTTAACCATGCGGAACTGTCGCCACTTTGTGATACCCACTCCCCAGCATACAACGGAGAGGAAAATCAAAACGAGAAGGGTTAATTGCACAAGAGGGCTGGCGTGCAAAATAGCATCGAATGAACTTGTATTAACTGCAACTTTATCCATAGGTTCTTATTCTAGAAAGTCCTATGAAAAAGAGCAAAACTTAATGTCACTTAAGTGGAGAAAAAAATGAATTTTCAAAGAGGGATAGAGTCTACTTCCCTGCCAGCTCGGGTCCTAGGATTAGGATGTCAGGCTTGAGAGTCAGTGCGCGAGCTCGATCTTGGTCTGTGTGCACGGGGCCAATGGCAACTTTCTTGAATCGTCGACGCATTTCCCCAATCACATCATGATTCAGAACATATCGTCGATCCCAACGAACGGGTGTTATAAAATAATCACGATTAAATGAAGCAATGGACTCGAGGCGAACAGAGGCTAAGGTCAGGATTTTTGTTAGATCAGAGAAAGAAGTTCCATAAATCCAAAGAGGTTTCTTTTCTTTAAGTGAAGTGATCACAACGTCCACATCGCTTGTAAAGACAGATTTGTCGCTGATTTTATTTTTTTCAACCCACGAGACGACCTGGTTATTAATGCCAGTTGCATTGTCTTCAATGTTTAAAATCCAAAATGCGGGTTTGAGTTGAAGCCATTTTTCTGCGGGAATAATGTGGGGAGCATGGCTCTGTAGAAAAGCAAAGTCATAGTCGTAATGGTGAGAGCCTTGAAAGTCTTTGGGATCTGTTTGTGGCAGCTTATCTATAAACTGAAGATCCTGCGAGTCAGCTGTAAAAAAAAGGCCATCACGAGAAACAAGAAGATTAAGTTCGAGAATGCCTTGAGGGTTTCTTTGCAAAAAATCTTTTGCCTGTTGAATGTCATTTGTTGAAAGAGCCAAACGGGGTTTTCCGCGAGGGCGTTCCCAGGAAAGAAGGGGGTTGTCATAGGGTTTGTATGATAGGCCTTGCCCCCAGAACCACATAGTTGTCCACACGAAAGCCACCACAAGGAGGGTCCCAAGACCTATAATAAGTAATCTCATGATCCTGATATAGCAACATAACCTATTGAAATCACGCAATATTCAATTACGACAAAATTTAGCGTATTTAGTCTTGTGTTTGGACACGTTTTCATTTAGTTTGCATCTCATATCGCAACCTAAGTGAAGGAAATCATGACGAAATTAAATCGAAAGATAGAGTACTCTCTGATGGCGCTGAAATTTATCCAGCGGCGTCAAAGCCAGGAAAAGGTTACAGCAAAAGAGGTTGCAGAGGGTGTGCACGCTCCTTTCGATGTGATTGCCCGAGTGATGCAGATGATGGCTCAAAAGGGTCTTTTGAATTCTGAACACGGCGCGAGTGGTGGCTACAGGTTGAGTCAAGATTTGAAAGAAGTTTCTCTCTATCAGTTGGTGGAGATGATTGAGGGGCCCACAGCTTTGGTGAAGTGCATTTCTGAAGCGGGGGCCTGTGATATCCAAAAAAGCTGTAGCATTGCCTCTCCTATTAAATCTCTTAACGATAAGCTCAACCACTTTTTCAGAGAGGTATCTTTGGGTGAGCTGTTAGAGGAGACAAACCATGTCTGACTCTTCAACTAAGCTACAAGGCGATTATGAATACAAATACGGATTCGAAACAGATATTGAGCAAGAAGTAGTTTCGAAAGGTCTCAATGAAGAAATTATTCGAACTATTTCTTCAAAAAAACAAGAACCCGAATGGCTACTGGAATATCGCTTAAAAGCTTTTCATCATTGGCAAACAATGACAGAGCCGACATGGGCACATGTTCACTATCCACGCATTGATTTTCAAGACATTCGTTACTATGCCGCTCCAAAAAAGAAAAAGGAAGGCCCTAAGTCTTTAGA
>DAHVKR010000300.1 GCA_027320785.1 Bdellovibrionales bacterium | reverse complement strand
ACATATAACAATATTGCTTTTGGCGCAGGACTTAATGAGTATGATTTAGAAGAAATAAAAAATAATGCTAAAACTTTAGCCGAAGCTCTTCTTTCAGAGGGGTGGCAGCTCGTAACGGGTGGAACCGATAATCACCTTCTTCTGCTTGATCTCTCGGATACACCTGTCACCGGTAAACAAGCCGAAATTGCTTTAGATGAGGCCGGGATTACAGTGAATAAAAATACAGTTCCCAATGAGAAACGATCTCCCTTTGTCACCAGCGGTATCCGCATTGGCACTCCAGCCCTGACCACACGAGGCATGAAGGAGTCGGAGATGAAGAAAATCTCTCAATGGATTTCACAGGTATTGAAAGAGACTGAAAACGACTCTCTCAAAAAGAAAGTTAAGACAGAGGTCGAGAGCTTGTGCCAACAATTCCCTCTTTATTAAGCAAAAGAGGGGAAAATATTCCTTTTTCCGGGGACGAAGACCCTCAAATATGATTAAATAATAACTGTCATGAGTTCATGGAGTCGAATTCTTATCGTTGTTTTTGCATCTGGACTGCTCGTCCTGAATGCCTCCTGCTCTCACCTTTCATCTCGCCCTCGCTCTGTCGAGGCTCTCAACGGTGGCGGCTTAGATTCGACGACCACAATCGCTCAGTTTAAAAAACCTGATCCCCGTGTCTATCGAAACGAATATATCTTTGATTGGCCTGTAGACCGAGCACGGTTGACTCAAGGCTATCACACATCAGGACGAGGCCGCCCTCACCTGGGGATCGACTTGGCCGCCCCTCGCAACTCTCCAGTTTATGCCGCTCACACGGGAATGGTGATCTATGCAGGTCATGATTTCCATGGTTATGGAAAAATGATCCTCATTGAAAGTGGCCATGGTTGGGCCACACTCTATGCCCATCTTCATAAAATCCTAGTTATTGAAGGGCAAAAAGTTCGATTAGGCGAACCCATTGGACTGATTGGCAATACAGGTCGCTCCACAGGTCCTCATCTCCACTTTGAAATTAGAAAAGATAAAGGACCCGTAAACCCTCTAGTTTATCTCCCCGGCGGAGCCGCAGCCTCTCGACAACTGGCAGGATCTCGCTCTCGCTAATAATTTAGATATATAAAGGAACTAGAGTTCCTCAAAAACAAAAAGCCCTCTTGGTAGAGGGCTTTTTAGGTGTTTTACGCTTTTAAATATTCTAACGAATTAGAATACGTTGATGTTCGCAGACAAACCAACATTTGTTCTGTCAGCACGAATATCCTGCGGAATAAACTGAACGTTAGGATAAAGGAAAACATCACGAGTCACAGAGATCCCTAAACCAACAGATTGTTGAGGTTTTAACTGACGGAATTGGTTCTCAGCACGAACTTTTTGGAAGTTAAACCAGTTGAATACTGTTCTGAAGTTATAAGTATCATTGAATGCATACTCATAAAATGGAACTGCATAAAAACCAGAATCAGCACGATTTTTAACGACACCACCTAATAGGTAAGTATTTTTTGTGTCTTTGTAGGCATTTTGATCAAACTCAGCTGCAATACCAAATGATGAGTTTCCAAGTGCATAAATCATTTGATCTGAAAGAGCCGCGTAAGAAGTTAGACCCAAAGTGTCTGTTTCAAACTTATCTGTCGCATAGTAACCAGAAATAGAGGCAAAGTTTTGAACCTCACCCATTTTACTTGCATAGTTAAACTCAAGATAAGGATCTGACACGCTCGTTAATTTACCATTCCCTTGATAGGCATTTTTAGTATTTGAGTTGGTTACCTGATCAAATGTTCTATGAAAAGGTGTGTAAATAGAAATACCAACACCTGCATTCAAGCTTGTTCGATCAGTTGTTCTATATTTAACAGCAACATTGGCTCCTAATTGAGCGATATCATTTGAGTTCGCACCTTGTGTGATATTAGGTCTTTCTTCGCTAAAAGCTTTTTGAATTGTACCACCACTATAAGACATAGAAGTTCGAACAGACCATTTTGATTTTGATCCCAATTCAGCACGCATTTTAGCATTGGTGATTTCTTGGTCGATATCTTTCATCTGCTGATCTTTTTTCTGAAGGTCTTGGATTTTAGCCGTAGACTCGCCAGATTGTTGCGTCGATACAGATGTTGAAGATGTTTGGGCCTGCGCCATAAAGCCAACGGCCATTAGAGCTATAATCATACTTTTCAAGACAACCCCCCTTAAAATGGTGTCAATTAATTCCTGCCCTGAGACTAAAGCAAAGACTAGACCATATTGTCCAGTGACAATTTAGGACTTTTTTCACTTTTATCTTATTCTGCTGCGGCGCTGCGTTGCTTTTGAGCTCGAAGAGCACCCACCACCATGGGGACCAAGCTGACCCCGATCACTGCAAGAATTACATAGTGAAAGTTGTTTTTTACAAAGGGGAGATTTCCAAAAAAGTAGCCCGCATAGAGGAAAAGATGAATCCAAACTAAAGAGCCTAAAAGACTATTGAGCCAAAATTTTTTGAGACCCATTCCCCCCACACCTGCAACAAAGGGAGTAAAGGTGCGGATAATAGGAGCAAAGCGACCTAGAAAAACGGCGAAAGATCCATAGCGAGAGAAAAAGTCGTGGGTTTTCTTGAGATTCTGAGGATTCAACCAAATGGATTTCTTATGAGTAAATATCTTAGGGCCTATGAGGCCGCCAAT
>DAHVKR010000002.1:7764-16367 GCA_027320785.1 Bdellovibrionales bacterium | reverse complement strand
ATGATGTAAACTTGAACTCCGCGGGAAATGAAAAGATCGACGAGCTGTTTTTGGGGTCCAAAAACAGGAACTGGATGAGCCCCTTGCAAGGCCTCTTTGGCCCATTCATGAATATTTTTAAGGGTTTGCCCTTCGCAGATTTGGGCGAGCCAGAGGTAGGCAGCTGTGGGGGACTGTTTTTTGAGTTCTTCATAGTGAGTCCAAGGGTCTGCTGGAAGTCTCACCTTCTTGTGATCGATGAGATAATGAAAAAACGTTTCGCCCAGATCAATGTCCCAGAGGGTTCCATCTGCGTCAAATGCAGCAATGGGAGTTTTCTGCTCTGTCAGCACATTCTCAAGGGTAGAGTTTATTTTTTGCCAAGTGGCGGGTGAATAATCTTTGAATTTCACATTGAATTCCATAGTGGCCTAGTATGAAATACGACTCATAAAGTGACAAGAGGTGAGAGGTCTATGGGGCTTTTTTTTCGTATTGCCACGTTGGAAGACTTAAACGAAATTCAGGAATTTGAAAAAAAGAAGCAAGAAGAGTCTATTTCAGATCCTGTAGAGAGAGATATTCAGAGTTGGAATGCAAAGTGGCGAAAGGAGTCCCTTGAGCACTATCTTCCAACGGGTTGGAGCTTTATAGCTCGAGATCCACTGATTAAAAGTCAGCATTCAGAAGAAGGTCAGCTTGTAGGCTATTTTTTAGCTCAACCGATGCTTTTTGTTGACGGTCAAACTCAGTCGCTTTGGGTGGAGTATGTCGCCTTTTCATCACTGCAGTCGCGGGATGAAATCTGCGAGTTGGCATATCGATTATCGCGAGAAAAACATTTTCAAAGAGTTTATTTTCCCAATAGTAGTGTTATACAGAACTCAATTGGTCACATGAGGCCACAGGCCTTTTCGCAGGCAGCCGTATTCGTTAAAACAACAAAGGCATAGGCATAATGAAAGAGAACTCTTACCGAACCCGTGAAGAAAATAAGAAAAAACTAGCGAGTGAAAAGTTTGATCTTGTTATTATTGGGGGGGGGATCAATGGGGCAGGAGTCGCTCGGGATGCCTCATTGAGAGGATTAAAGGTTGCGCTTGTTGAGGCACGTGACTTTGCTTCTGGGACCTCATCGAGAAGCTCTAAGCTGATTCATGGTGGACTTCGATATTTAGAAAACTACGATTTCAAACTCGTTTTCGAGGCTCTTAACGAGCGAACAAAACTATTTGGTATTGCTCCTCACCTGGTTCACCCCTTGCGGTTCATGATTCCCCTTTATGCCTCTTCTCGAGTGGGCATGTTTAAAATGGGATTGGGAATGTGGGCTTATGATGTGCTGGCATTATTCCAAGCGCCGGAGTTTCATGAGCGACTGAGTGCTAAAACTACATTGGGTCGCATGCCGATTGTAAATTCACATGATCTTAAAGGATCTTATGTTTATTCGGATGCCTACATGGATGATGATCGTCTTGTCCATGAAACTCTCCGTTCAGCCCACGAGGCTGGAGCGGTGTTCGCGAATTACATGAAAGCTTCTGAAATAAGATGGGATGAAAAAGGTCAGTTCCAAAGCTTGCTTGTGCAAGATACAGAAACGCAGGAGAAAATTTGGATACAAGGTCAACATCTTGTGAGCACGGTCGGGCCGTGGACTGACCAATTAGGTCACGCTCTTTTTAAAAAGTGGGAAGATGTCTTGAGGCCCACGAAGGGGATTCACCTGACTTTTTTAAAAGAAAGATTGCCCCTTTCCAGTGCTGTTGTGATGGCGGCAGAAAAGGGTGATCGGATTGTTTTTGGCATTCCTCGTCATGAAATGGTGATCGTGGGGACGACGGATACGGATTATAAAGGCTCGCCAAGTGATGTGGTGACAGAGTCCGAGGATGTTGAATATTTACTTTCCATTGTGAACTCTTATTTTCCAGGAGCCGATATTCGCAAAGAGGATATTGTGGCAAGTTATGCGGGAGTTCGTCCTTTAGTCCGAGACGATTCGTCCAGTGAAGGCAAAACCAGTCGGGAGCATTTGATCTGGGGTGACCCGCGTGGGATCACTTTTATTGCGGGCGGGAAGTACACGACCTATCGGCTTGTGGCGCAGCAAGTTGTGGATGCCGCTCTTCATTCCTTTGACCTTGGAGATCGCGTGAGATTTTATAAATCTCAGTCAAATCAGCCACTTAATATGTATGTCGAGTCAGAGAAGTATCGGCAGGCCTTCTATCAGATCGAGGCTTGGGCGGAGTATTTTGCTCGCTCCATTGAGGATGTGAGATGGCTAACAGAAAGATATGGGGCAGAGACGCCGTCAATTCTTGAAAAAGCTCAGGGATTAGAATCGGTTTGGGAGGTGGAAGCTCTTCAGGCTATTCATCACACCATGTGCTTACACCTAACTGATTTTATGACTCGACGAGTTCCGCTCTTTTTGGCCACCCGAGAACATGGGCGGCCATTCCTTTCAGCCATTGCTCGGGTTTTTCAAAGAGAATTGGGTTGGGATGAAAGTCAGATGTTATCAGAAATTCAAAATTATCAAGAGCACATCAAAAGAGAACTTCACTGGATGTGATTTTTCAAGTTTGACACCTATTGGGTAGCCTCCTAGACTCAAAGAGAACATTTAATGCAAACAGCGGGAATCACATGGGATTTTTGGATCGTGTAACAGACTATTTTTCAAATGACATTGCGATCGATCTGGGGACAGCCAACACACTTGTTTATGTTAAAGGAAGGGGAATCATTTTAGATGAACCTTCTGTTGTGGCCGTTCAAAAGAACTATCGCGGACTTCAAAATCGAGTTTTAGCGGTAGGAAAAGAAGCAAAAGAAATGCTAGGTCGAACACCTGGTAGTATCGTCGCAATTCGCCCTATCAAAGATGGTGTGATCGCAGACTTTGAAGTCACACAATCAATGCTTCGCTATTTTATAACCAAATCGATGGGCGAAAAAAAATCATTTATGCGCCCTCGAATTATCATCTGTGTTCCTTACGGAATTACTCAGGTTGAAAAGCGAGCTGTTAAAGAGGCTGCTCAGTCTGCAGGTGCCCGAGAAGTTTATCTCATTGAAGAGCCAATGGCAGCCGCTATTGGGGCGGGTCTTCCTATTACAGAGCCAAGTGGAAATATGGTTGTTGATATGGGGGGCGGCACGACAGGTGTTGCGGTGATTTCTTTGGGTGGTATTGTCTACTGTAAATCGATTAAAGTTGCAGGCGATAAGTTAGATGAAGCCATTGTGAATTATGTCAGACGTCAGTTTAATCTTCTGATCGGAGAAAGAACGGCTGAAAACATCAAAATTCAAATTGGAAACGCTTATCCATTTGAAGAAGAAAAAACGATGGAAATCAAAGGGCGTGACCTCGTAGCGGGTGCTCCTAAAACAATCGAAATCACGAGCTCTCAAGTAAACGACTCTTTAATGGATCCGCTTTCTGAAATAGTGGACGCTGTTAAAACAGCGCTGGAAAAAACTCCCCCTGAATTAGCATCGGATATCGTGGATAATGGAATTGTCCTAACAGGTGGAGGCGCTCTTCTGCATAACCTAGATGTTCTATTGCGAGAGAGAACAGGGTTGCCAGTCTCAATAGCAGAGGATCCTTTAAGTTGTGTTGTGATGGGATCTGGTAAAGTACTAGATAATTTGGAGCTTTTAAAGCAACTCACAATTGAATAGTAAAAGTACTCCCATGGATGGTGAATGAAAGAAGAGCAGTTAAAGCAAATTCTTCTCTTTTTCTTTTTTGTGACTCTGAATGAACAGAGGACGAAAGAGCTAGCTCAAAAATCTTGGTTTTGGTGTTTAGATAAAAAAAAGCACAACCCCAATATGAATTCTGAGCATATTGTCCTTTTGTCTTTGCACAAAATTTGGAAAGATCTGCAAAAAGAACCGCGCACGGGTTTGACGTCGTTTTCAGAAGAAGCGGGCTGGATGATTCCCCCCAATATCAGACTTGAGCCTTGGAAAGAATTCCAGAAGACGGCCTCATCTGAGGAAATCTTTATTACTGTCGTAGCGCTCATCTTAAAGTTTTCTGAATCTATATTGACGGATGTTTTAGGCTTGAGTTCGGGTACGATACGATATCGTCTTGCGAAGACATCTCGAAAAATAGGAATCTCTGTGGATCTTCATCAAGGGGTTCAGATATGAAGAAGCGTCAGCTCTCCGAGTTTATGACCCATGAGCTTCTTTATGACTACATCATGGATAAACTGGATGCCGAGAGAAAAGCTTCGGTTGAAGAGGTCCTTCGGCAATCTCGAGAGGCTCAAGAAGAGTTGAGAAGTATCGAGCATGGAATTCAATACCTTGAAAAGCTATCGTTAACAAAAATATCAATTTCTTTGGCGCAGGAAGTGAGTCAAAGGGCAACGTACTTGGATAAGGTTCAGAAAACTCTGAAATACGAAAACTGGCCACCTTTTTTAAAGTGGACACTTGAGGCCGTACTTGTCATATCAGTTGTGATAATCGTGTCCCTAGTGGCTCCATGGGAAAAGTTAAAAGACTTTGTTATGCAAAGGAAAACAACAGAGCTTGTATTAGCTGAGGTATCTAAAACTCAAACTCCTCGTGAAGTTACAAAGGGGATGAGCCCCTCAGTGGTCGACAATGAGGCACATTTCGAAGATGAGAGCACAGATGATGAGACAGATATAGAGAATACGTCACAAGCACGAGATAAAAAAACTGAGAAATCTCAGATGCCATCTCATACAGAGTCAAAACCTAAACAGACAAAAACGGCAGCCGCCTCAGAGAGGGTGGAAGAATCAAAACGAAAGGGTTTTGTCTACAGAGGAACACTTGAGATTGTGAACGTAGAGGCGGGAACAGCAAAATTAAAAGAGAAAATAGTTGAGCTGGGAGGAAGAAAAGCAGGCGAGGTAGAGCTTGGCTGGCGACGAAATGATGGCGACTACTATTTTCACTTTACAATTCCAGAGTCAAAACTGGATACGCTTCAGGAGTACTTTAAATCTTTAGGAACAATTAAGCTAAGCAAAGATCCGCACCCTCGGATTATGCCTGATGGCATTGTAAGATTGATTATTACGACGGAAGAAGCCAAGTGAGTCAATATCGTCGAAAATCAAAAAGGTCTTTACGCACAGTTTTGATCATTTGGTTTTTACTGTTTTCAATTCTTCCACTGGGCTTTGTAACGGGCTACTCCATAATAAAATTCGAAAAAGCTATTAACCGCGAAATGCTTCTGCGTTTATCGGGAAGTGCTAAAGAGATAGACCTTATCTTCAGTGATTACATTAATCTTCTACGACAAAGACGAGATAAGTATATCGAAGACCCCTACCTGCGCTATCATCTTTCTTTTGGTGATAATGCCTCTTTAGGTGATCTTGGAATTAGTTGGCTTAAGCAAGATCCAGCAACCACCATCTCTTTCTTCAATCGACAAGGTCGACTGATCACATCTGCTTACGAAGCAGAGCAGGGACAGCTTAAAACAAAAACGCCTAAGCAGGACATCATATACTTAGCAGATAAGTATCTAAAGCATTTTGAGCATCATAGCGAACTAACCCTAGTTGAAACAAATGATCCTCGTAAAGTATCACTGATCTTAATTTCTAAGGTGGAAAATCAGAAGCATAGAGTCGTGGGTTATGTGGAGCAGATTATCGAACTAGGTCCTGATTTTTTAAGGCGTCTTAAGGACAGGATGAAGCTTGAGCTGATGTTTGTTAAAGAAAGTGGACAAGTTGTTCTTGCCACGCAAAGAAGGCTACTTTCTTTGAATAAGGATTTTGTCAGAAAAACGATCACGCAAAAAAATGATTTATTTACGGACGTTACAATTAAAGATGAGCCTTATGGACTTTTCTTCTACCCACTCGACTGGGGGGACAGTCGAATTTGGATTGCTCTAGGGGCCTCAAAGAGTGATGCAAAAGCCGTTCTACGTAATGTGAATGTTGCTTTTTTGTTTGTTGTTGGGGCAGTCATACTATTTTTAATTATAATTAGTTTTGTCATATCAAGTTGGATTTTAAAGCCACTTAACGAATTGGTGGAGGCCCTCCAGTCGTTCGAATCACAAGAACAAGCTATTACAATTCCTGTTAAGAATGAAACAGAGATTGGACTTTTAACTGAGAGTTTTAATCAAATGTTTAAGAAAATCTGGCAAGCGAGGGCTGATTTAAAAAGAAAAGTTTTTGAGCTTCAAAATACAAATAAAGAACTCAAAGACACTCAAACTCGTCTTGTTCATTCTGCTAAAATGGTGAGCCTGGGTCAGTTAGTTGCCGGTGTTGCCCATGAATTGAATAATCCTATTGGGTTTATTTTTTCGAATATGATTCATTTGCGGGACTACTCAAGTAAATTAATTCAACTTGTTCGAATTGCCGAAGAACGCCCAGGAGATTTGCCAGCCGCTAAAGAAGAAATGGAATTTGATTATATAGTTGAAGATTTGCCAAAACTTATTACTTCATGCGAAGAAGGTGCGAAAAGAACGAAAGACATTGTTTCGGGACTCCGAAACTTCTCTCGTCTTGAAGAGGCGAAGCTTAACGAGATCGATTTGCAGAAAAGTTTGGATACAACACTGGATCTCCTTCAGGGTGAAATCAAAGGACGAATCCAAATTTTTAAAAGCTACGAAGCTATCCCCCATATTTATGGGTACGCGAGCCAGATTAACCAGGTTTTGATGAATATACTCTCAAATGCGGTTCAATCGATTGAGGGCCCAGGGCAAATTTGGATCACAACTCAGCCTATTAAGGATATGAGATATAAAGATGGGAAGGTTCAACTTTCTATTCAGGATTCGGGAAAAGGGATGTCGTCCGAAACAATGGAAAAAATATTTGATCCATTCTTTACAACCAAAGGCGTGGGTCAGGGAACGGGTCTTGGTCTGAGTATTTCTTATGGAATCATTGAAAATCACGGTGGAGAAATTCAAGTTCGCTCTGAATTGGGAGTTGGAACGGAATTTATAATTGTTTTGCCCGTTAGGCCGCCTCTTAAGGAAAATGGTAAAACGTCTAGCTAGACTTCCAATCCCTCTTTAGAGAGATTGGAAAAGTTCCGATAAAGACACTGTGAAAGTGTCTCAAGATAAAACGAAAAAAGACAAAGACAAAGGATGGATATTCCTACTCCTACTTATTTTGGGAGTAGCTTTGGTTTATTTGTCTCAGACTTCACGAACGAAAAGGTTAGGATCTCAAGGTCAATCTGTCCAAAATCAAGATCCCCAGCATAAACAAAGAGTTGATCGACATCTTAAAGAGACATCGTACTACTTAGATGCTGACAAGCGTGAAAGACAAATTGAGTATTATCAGCAGATGAACAAGTTGCATGATACGAATCCACAGTCAGCGTATCATCTAGAGGATCGATTTACTTTAGACAGTGATCCCAATATGCAATCTTTGACACATGAACTGGATCGTTCTCAAGAAGGCGATCCTGATCAGCTAACTCCAGAAGAAATTGTCCAACAAAGGCTGTACGAAGATGAGCAGTTGGAAAAAGCTTCGGAGGCCTACAAGCAAGCTTATGCGCAGCAGTTTATCGAAAATGCAAGGCGTGGAGGCTGGGAGGTCCAGCTCGGGCCTAACTTTGAAGTGCTTTCTGTTAAAAAAATAAAGGAAAAACGTACTCCGTCATTGTTTAACGAGGGTTTGGGCGGGGCTTCTCGCTAAAACTTGATCTGTAATACGCCGCATACATTCTTAGAGTGTTCACAAGCATCACAATTGAATCTATGATTGAAAAGATTGAGTTTAAATTAGAAATCTCAAGAGGAGTTCAATTATGTTTAAATTAGTTGTGATGAGTTTTGCATTTTGTTTGGGTCTTGTATCTTGCGGCCCTAAGGCTTTTGTTAAAGGTAATTACGATGACGTAAATCGCGAGAATCTTTTAAATGACCAATGGTCTGAAACAGATATGCAAAAAGCTGTACAAGACTTAGTTGCGAGTTTGAGCAATAGCTACGTCATTAAAAACTCTAAAACGCCTCCAATTGTGATGGTGACAAAACTACAAAATAAAACCAGTGAACATATCGATACTCAAAATATTATGGATATGGTTCGTGTTGAGTTGATGAATACGGGAAAATTTTCCTTTGTTGATAAAGAAGCACGTCAAGATGTTGCGGACGAGTATAACTATCAAAACTCAGGAATGGTTTCTAAAGAAACTCAAAAAGGACCCGGTGGTCAAATCGGAGCTGACTACATTATTAACGGTCGTCTGGACTCAATTGTTCAGGAGGTTGGAAAAGATAAAACAGTTTATTATAAGCTGACTCTCAACCTTACGAATTTAAAAACAAATGTAATTGCGTGGTCTAATTTTAAACAAATTCGCAAAGTTTATAGAAAAAGAACCATTGGTCTGTAATTTAACGTGAGAGTTGTTTCTCGGGGTTCTATGAAGAGAGGGCTTCAAGTCTTCTTAAACCTATTTCTTTTGATGACACTTTGTTCCTGTGCAACCTACCAGGATGAGGTGTCAGCAGCTCGTAAGGCTGTAACGAATGGGAATGTTGAAAAAGCTCTTAAGGATTTAAAGTCCAAGGCAGATAAAGAGGGAAACGATCA